>JBJKPA010000069.1:0-3473 GCA_046706905.1 Gemmatimonadaceae bacterium | reverse complement strand
GGCGGCACGCCGTGGGACCTGCCCAGGCTCTACGCCAGGACGTCGCCGATCACGTACATCAAGCAGGCCAGGACGCCGACGCTGATCCAGCACGACATCCGCGATCCGCGCGTTCCGCCGCCCGACGCGTTCGAGCTGTACCAGGGCCTGAAGGATCAGGGCGTGCCCACCAAGCTCGTCCTCTATGACGCGAGCACGCACGGCATCCCGACGCCCAGGCAGCGGCTGGCCGCGATGTGGCACAACTGGACGTGGATGGCGAAATGGGTGTGGGGCGAGACGGTGAAGCCGCCGTTCCCGGAGGGCAACTGATTTACGGTAGGACAGTAGGACAGTAGGACGGTAGGACGGTAGGACGGCGAGAAAACGCGTTGATGGGCCGGGGAATTGATTGCGGCGCCGCGGAAGGATAGAATCTCTCCATGGTGAGCTGGATGGATTCCGTCGAGCGTAATCGCGCCGAGCTGCGTGAAATTGCCGACCTCGGCTTCGCGCGCGTCGAGGTGATGATCGAGCGCGTGAACGGCCGGGTGGACTCGCGCTACCTCGATCTCCTCAGGTGGTCGTTGACCTTCTGGGTCGGCACCACGCTCGCCATGGCCGGCACCCTCGCCGCTCTGATGCGCCTGGGCCGATAGTCCACGGGCCGCCGCGGGCCGTCGCGCGGCATTTGGTGGACGCCAAGATCCCGTCGGGCGCTTTGATCCGCCGATCCGTCACGCTATTGTGCGAATCCAATGCCAAGCCGCGCCAGCACCAACAAGTGGGTGATCGCCGGCACCGTCATGATCGGCACGATCATGGCCGTGCTCGACTCGAGCATCGTCAACGTCGCGCTGCCCGCCATGCAGGGTTCGCTCGGCGCCACGGTGGACGAGATCACGTGGGTCGTCACCGGCTACATCCTGTCCAACGTCCTGATCATGCCCGTCACGAGCATGCTCAGCTCGCGGTTCGGCCGGAAGAACTTCTTCATCGCCAACGTCGTGATCTTCACCGTGGGCTCCATGGCCTGCGGCCTCTCGCGCTCGCTCGACGCGATCATCGTCTGGCGCGTGCTGCAGGGCATCGGCGGCGGCGTGCTGATCACGATCTCGCAGGCCATCCTCCGCGAGAGCTTCCCCGCCGAGGAGCAGGGGCTGGCCATGGGCGTCTTCGGCCTGGGCATCGTGCTCGCCCCGGCGTTCGGCCCCGTGCTCGGCGGTTGGATCACCGACCAGTACTCGTGGCCCTGGGTGTTCTTCATCAACGTGCCCATCGGCATCCTGAACGTGCTGCTCGTGCTGCGCTACATCGAGGACCCGCCGTACCTCGTGCGCAGCAAGGGGCACACCGACTGGACCGGCATCGCGCTCATGACCCTGGGCATCGGCGCCTTCCAGCTCATGCTGCAGGAAGGCCAGAAGGACCTCTGGTTCGCGTCGCAATTCATCGTGTCGCTCACCGTGATCGCCGTCGTGGGCACCGGCCTCTTCATCTGGCGAGAGCTGGTCACCGAACACCCGTCGGTGGACCTCAAGCTGTTCCGCAACACGTCGTTCACCTCGGCCACCGTGATCGGCTCGATTCTCGGGCTCGGGCTGTACGCCGCCCTGTTCCTGCTGCCCCTCTTCCTGCAGGACCAGCTCGCCTACAGCGCCACCGAATCCGGCTGGGTGCTCATGCCGCGCGGCCTCGCCATGGCCGTGCTGATGCCGCTGGCCGGCAAGCTGTACAACCGCATCGGGCCGCGGATCCTCGTCGGCACCGGCCTCGTCGTGAGCGCGTATTCGTTCTGGGCGCTGGCGCACCTCACGAGCACCGTGGGTTTCTGGGATCTCTTCTGGCCGCAGATGTGGCAGGGGGTCGGCTTCGGCCTCATCTTCGTGGCGCTCAGTACGGCGGCGCTGGCCACCGTGACCAAGCCGGAGATGACCGCGGCCTCCGGTCTCTACAACGTCGTGCGACGGCTCGCCGGAAGCATCGGCGTCGCGGCGTCGGCCACCGAGCTGACGCGCGGCACCTTCCAGAACCACGACCTGCTCATCCAGCACGTGACGGCGTCGAGTCCGGTCACGCGTGCCTGGCTGGCCATGGTGACGCACGGCATGCGGGCCGCCAGCAGCAACGCCTTCACCGCCGGCAAGCGTGCGCTGGCGCTGCTCAACGCGACCATCATGCAGCAGGCCGCGGTGATCGCCTACAACCGCGTCTTCCTGATGATCACCGCGTTGTTCGTGGTCTCGCTCCCGCTGGTCTGGTTCCTGGGCAAGGTGCAGTGGGCCGAGGACATGGAGACGATGCCGGGGGAGTGACTCGCTGAGTCGGCGGTCCGGCGCACGCGCGCGGACCGCGCCCCGGCAATAGGACTTTCCACCGCGCCGCTCCTGGGAACCGACTACGGGCGATGCCCGAATTGGGGGATGGGCGCCCCTCGGTACTCGGCCTACCTTCCCGGGTCGAAACGGTCCGCGGCTGCCGCCGCGCCTTCGGGAAAGGAGGACCTATGGTCGAGGTACTGACTCGCAACTGGGGCTGGATCGTGCTCCGCGGCGCGGTCGCGATTCTGTTCGGGCTGCTGGCCCTGTTCCTCCCCGGCATCACGCTCGCGATTCTGGTGCTCTGCTTCGGAGCCTATGCACTGGTTGACGGGGCCTTCATGGCGGTGTCGGCCATCGCCAACCGCCGCGGCGAGGTGCGCTGGGGTATGCTGCTCGTGGGCGGGCTGCTGGGGATGGCGGTCGGCGTCGTTACGTTCGTGATGCCGGCGCTCACCGCGTTCGCGCTGCTCGTCATCATTGCCGTCTGGGCCATTGCGCTCGGCGTCACCGAGATCGTGGCCGCCGTGCGGCTGCGCAAGGAGATCACCGGCGAGTGGATGTTCGTCGTTGCCGGCGTGCTGGCGGTGGTGTTCGGGCTGATCGTGGTCGCCGCCCCGAACGCCGGGGCCCTCGCCGTGGCGTTGTGGATCGGGGTCTACGCGATCGTCTCCGGCGTGACGCTCGTGGCGCTTGGGTTCCGGCTCCGGAGCTGGGGGCGGCTGCATCACGCGCTGTGAGGCGGTGAGTCGGTGGGTCGGTGGGTCGGTGAGTCGGTGAGTCGGCGGAACGGCGCGAAACCGCGCAGCCGAGCGGGGAATTGATTGCGCCGCCGAGGCGCGGTAGCATTGCACTCGGCGGCGAACCCGCACCGGAGCCTTTCGATGCCCGTGGCCGCCAAGCTTTCCCGCAAGCGTTACGAGACCCTTGGGGACGAGGCAGCCGAAGCCATGGTGAGCTGGATGGACTCCGTCGAGCGAAATCGCGCCGAGCTGCGCGAAATTGCCGATCTTGGCTTCGCCAGGATCGACGCCCGGTTCGGGGAGGCAGAGGCTCGGATCGACGCCAGGTTTGCGGAGGCCGACGGCCGGCTCAGCAAGTTCGAGGCACACGTCGAGCGCCGGTTCGGGGAGCTCGAGTCCAAGTTCGAACGCCGCTTCGGGGAGTTCGAGTCCC
>JBJKPA010000068.1:0-3083 GCA_046706905.1 Gemmatimonadaceae bacterium | reverse complement strand
GGCGAGCACGCGCTGTCCCTCTTCCCCGCCGACGCGCGCGTGGCCACGCACTGCAACGCCGGCGCGCTCGCCACCGGCGGCATGGGCACCGCGCTGGCCGGCATCTATCTGGCCGCCGAGCGCGGCGACCGCGTGCGCGTGTACGTGGACGAGACGCGTCCGCTGCTGCAGGGCAGCCGCCTCACCGCGTGGGAGCTGCAGCAGGCCGGCGTCGCCGCGACCCTCATCACCGACTCGATGGCGGCCAGCGTGATGCGCCGCGGCGACGTGGATCTCTGCATCGTGGGCGCCGACCGCATCGCCGCCAACGGCGACGTCGCGAACAAGATCGGCACGTACGCGCTGGCCGTCGCCGCGCACCACCACGGCATCCCGTTCTACGTCGCGGCGCCGAGCTCGACGTTCGATCCGGCCACGCCGACCGGCGCCGACATCGTGATCGAACAGCGGCCGGCCGACGAGGTGCGCCGCGGATTCGGGGCGCTCACCGCGCCCGACGCCGTTCCGGTGTACAATCCGGCATTCGACGTCACGCCCGCGGCGCTCATCACGGCCATCGTGAGCGACCGGGGCGTGCACCGGCCCCCCTTCAACTTCGCCGCGCCATGAAACACGTCCTGGCCATCGACGAGGGCACGACCGGCGTCACCTGCCTGGTGATCGCCGCCGACGGAACCGTCGTCGGCCGCGGCTACCGCGAGATCACGCAGCACTTTCCGAAACCCGGATGGGTGGAGCACGACCCGCAGGAGCTGGTGGACCGCACGATGGAGGCGGGGCGCGAGGCGATCCGCGCCGCCGGCGTGACGCCCCACGCGATCGGGATCACCAACCAGCGGGAAACGGTGATCGTCTGGGAGCGCGCCACGGGCAGGCCCGTGCACCGCGCCATCGTCTGGCAGGACCGGCGCACCGCGGCCCGCTGCGCCGAGCTGGCGCCGGAAGGCGGCCGGATCCGCGAGCGCACCGGGCTGGTGGTGGATCCCTACTTCTCGGGCACCAAGCTCGAATGGCTGTTCCGCGAGCTGCGGCTCGCCGAGCGCTACGCGCCCGGCGAATTGGCCGCCGGCACGGTGGACAGCTGGCTCGTCTGGAAGCTCACCGGCGGCGCCGTGCACGCCACCGACCACACCAACGCGTCGCGCACGATGCTCTACGACATCGACGCGCACGGCTGGAGCGACGCGCTGTGCGAGCTGCTCGGCGTGCCGCGCGACGTGCTTCCCGAGGTGCGCGCGTCGAGTGGAGACTTCGGCACGGCGGCGGCCGAGTTCTTCGGCGCCGAGATCCCGATCCTCGGCGTGGCCGGCGATCAGCAGGCGGCGCTGTTCGGCCAGGGCTGCTGGACGCCGGGCCTCGGCAAGAACACGTACGGCACGGGCGCCTTCCTGCTGCTGCACGCCGGCGACGCGCGCCCCGCGGCGCCGCCGGGCATCCTGACGACGATCGCCTGCGACGCGACCGGCGCGCCGGCATACGCGCTCGAGGCGGCGATCTTCATCGCCGGCGCCGCGGTGCAGTGGCTGCGCGACGGACTCGGCGTCGTCGCGCAGGCGGCGGAGACCGAAGGGCTCGCCGCGTCGCTCGAGTCCAACGAGGGCGTGTACTTCGTGCCGGCGCTGGTCGGGTTGGGCGCGCCGGTGTGGGAGCCGCACGCGCGCGGCACGATCGTGGGACTCACCCGCGGATCCGGACGCGCGCATCTGGCGCGCGCCGCGTTGGAAGCGATGGCGTACAGCACGGCCGACGTCGTGGACGCCATGGTCGACGTCTCCGGCGCCGCGTTCGCCCGCCTGCGGGTGGACGGGGGCGCGACGGCGAACGACTGGCTGATGCAGTTCCAGGCCGACGTGCTGGGCGTGGACGTCGAACGGCCGCGGAACGTGGAGACGACGGCGTTCGGCGCGGCGGGTCTGGCGGGGATCGCCGCCGGCGTGTGGCGCGACGCGGCGGAGTTCTACGCCAGCCAGGACGTCGCCGTGTTCCATCCGGCGCGGTCGCGCCGAGAGGTCGCCGAGTGGCGCCGCGGGTGGACGCGCGCCATGCGCGCCGCCGTGGCGTGGGCGCGCGACGCCGGCGACGCCTGATGCGCGCGTTCCTGCTCGTCTTCACGCTCTGGGTCGGACCGGGTCCCGGGGAGCACGGGTCGGGCGACCGCTGGTTCGCGCCCGACAAGGCGAAGCACTTCCTGGCGTCGGCGGCGATCGAGACGATCGGATATTCGATGATGCGCGGCGTGCGGGCCACCCGGCAGCAGAGCCTGGTCGCGGCCAGCGTGGCGACGGCGGCGGCCGGCGTGACCAAGGAGTGGATGGATCACAAGGGCGGGGGCGAGTTCTCGCTCAAGGATCTGACCTGGGACGCGATCGGCGGCACCACGATCGGGATCGCCTTCCGCCACGGACCGTAGCGGCGTGCTGCTGATCGGGGAGCTGTCGCTCTGGATCGCGCTGCTGATGGCGGCGTGGGGAGCCACCGTGTCGTTGGCCGGCGGCGCGCTGCGTCGGCACGACCTCGCCGCGAGCGGGCGGCGCGCGCTGTACGTCGCGGCGGGCGCGCTGGCCCTGGCCGTGGCCGGGATGGTGGACGCGCTGGTGCGGCGGGACTTCTCGCTGGCCTACGTGGCGCTCCACACGAGTCTCGACCTGCCCACGCCGTACGCGGTGGCGGCGCTGTGGAGCGGACCGGCGGGCACGATGCTGGTCTGGGCGTTCGCCCTGGCTCTGGTCGGGGCGGTGCTCGCCGCAACGCTCGCGCGGCGCGATCGGGAGCGCGAGCCCTGGGTGGCCGGGGTGTGCGCCCTCTTTCTGCTCTTCGTGCTGCTCGTCGTCGCGCTCCAGGCCAACCCGTACGAGCGGTTCCCCTGGCGATCGGCCGACGGTCAGGGACTCGACCCGCACCTCATGACGAGCGCGATGGTGCTGCAGCGCCCGCTGCTCGTCGCCGGGTACGTCGCGGCGTGGGTTCCGGCCGTGCTCGTGCTGGGCGCCTTGCTCGCACGCCGCCTCGACGGCGGGACGTGGGCTGCGGCGCGTCGCTGGGCGGTGGCCGGCTGGGCGGCGCTCGCCGCGGCGATCCTGCTC
>JBJKPA010000067.1:0-7041 GCA_046706905.1 Gemmatimonadaceae bacterium | reverse complement strand
GCCCACGTGCGCGGCGTGCGCTTCACCGGCATCACGGCATGGCTGGTCTGGCGCGGATTCCTGCTCCGGTACATCCCGACCTGGGACCGCAAGATCCGGCTCGTCCTCGACTGGCTCGTGTGGCCCGTCGCCGGCCGCGACATCGTGAACATGAAGGTCGCCGACACGCCGGGCGTGCAGCACGCCCTCTTCGAGCCGGGCCAGACGATCGTCAAACAGGGCGACATCGGACGCAATCTGTTCGTCATCCAATCCGGTGAGGTCGAGGTCGTGCGCGAAGAACCCGGAGGCGAGACACTGCTCGCCACCCTCGGTCCGGGCGAACACTTCGGCGAGGCCGCGGTGTTCCAGAACATTCGGCGCACGGCCACCGTGCGCGCCCGCTCGCGCGTGCATCTGCTGTCGCTGCGCGCCCGAGAGGCGGTGACGCTCGGCGAGGCGATCCGTCCGCTCAAGGATTCGCTGTCGCGCACCCCGAAGAGCGCCGTGGCGCAGGCCCACTGATGGGGAAGGCGGTCGTGCCGAAGAACGCGCGGGCCGGACGCGCCGCGGCCGGGGTCGCCCGGACGCCATCCGCCGGCGTGCGGGCGATCGGGCGCCGCCGGAGGACCAGCGCGCACCTGCCCGGCATGCGCGCCGATCTCGAGCGCGCGTCGATCTTCTTCCTCGGCTCCGCGCTGTGCGCCGCCGCCCGCACCATGGTCGCGCTCTCGCGGGTGCAACCGGTCGGCCGCGAGGCCGTGCTCCAGTGCAAGGCCGCCGGCCGCCCGATTCTGCTCGTCAGTTGGCACGGATTCGACCTCTGCAATCTGGCCGTGTTCCCGGTGCTGTACGGCCGCCACGCGCCCGCCGTGATCATGGCCCCCATGACCTGGGAGGGCCGGATCATGGAACAGCTCGCCACCGGATTCGGCTATGACGTGATCCCGATCTCCGCCGACCCCAACTCGCCGAGCTCGGCGCGCGGCGTGGTCGAGATGGTGTCCAGGATCAGGCGCGGAGCCGACGGCATGATCGCGGTGGACGGCCCCACCGGGCCGCGCGAACAGGCGAAACTCGGGGCGGCGGTCATTGCGAAGCGGTCCCGGGCCGTCATCGTCCCGACGACCGTCGCTGGCAGTTGGCAGTTCCGCGTCCCGACCCGGTGGGACAAGCACCTCCTGATCCTGCCGTCCGCCCGCATGGTCGTGCACTTCGGCCCGTTGATCGACCCCACCCCCGACGAGGGGCCGGAACCGTCGCCCGAGGAGATCCGGCAGGGAATCGAGACCGCGTTGCACGAGGGTTCCGCGCGCGCCCGGGCAATCGCGCACGGCGCCTCCCCGGATGTCTGACCCTGTCGAACCGGTCCGCGAGCTCCTCTCGCGGGTCTCCCTGCTGTCGTCGCTCGAACCGTCCCAGCTCGCGTCCCTCGCCCGCGCGTGCACGTCGGTCGAGCTGCGGGCGGGCACCGCGGTGTTCCGGAAGGGCGAGCCTGGCGACGCGCTCTACATCGTCGAGACGGGCACCGTCGAAGCGGTGCTCGACGAGGGCACGGCGTCGGAACGCGTGGTGAGCAGCTTCGTCGCCGGCGACTTCTTCGGCGAGATGGCGCTGCTCACCGGACAGCCGCGGTCCGCCACCGTGCGGGCGCGCACCGACAGCCGGCTCCTCGCCCTGGACAAGGCGCACTTCGACCGCGCCGTGGCCGCCGATCCGCAGCTCGCGCTGCGCCTCAGCCGCGCGCTGAGCGCCCGATTGTTCGACGTCAACGAGCAGATGTCGCGGCACGGCACGCGCATCGCCACGGTGGTCGGTGTGGGCGACGGCGGCGCGCTCGGCGCCGTCCTGCTGCAAATGCTCGGCAGCATCGGGCGGCAGATGGGCCGCCCGCCGGTCCTCGTGGTGCTCGGCGGACACCCGCCCGCCGGCCTCGAACCCGTCCCCGGCGAGCTCTCCGCGCACCCGTGCCCGATTCCGGGCGCGGCGCCCGCCGGCGAATACGTCACCGTATCCGACGCCGGTCTCGCCGTCAGCGCCGACGCATCCGTCGCGGAATTCCTGGACGATCTGCGGCAGCGCTATCACCAGGTCGTCGTGTGGACCTCGGTGGAGTTCGCCGCGAGCCGCCGCGCCGCGCTGCATCGCTCCGCGGTGTCCGTCGTGCTCGGCGCCGGCGCGGGGATCGTGGCCCACGCGGCCGCGGTTGCCGAGCGACTCTCGCCGGCTCGCCGCGCTCCGGCTCGGCTCGCGATCACCGGAGAACCGGAGAATCGAAATGCCCCGCTTCCCGACACGCCGCTTCCCCTTATCTGGCTGCCGGGCGAAGGCGCGGATGCCACCGGCCGCGACGGCGTCGCGCGCCTCGCACGCGTCGCGATGGGGGCCTCGGTCGGCCTCGCCCTGAGCGGCGGCGCCGCCCAGGGGCTCGCACACCTCGGCGTGCTCGAGGCGCTGTTCGATGCCGGGATTCCCATCGACATGCTCGCCGGCACCAGCGGCGGCGCGCTGTACGGGTCGATGATCGCCGCCGGCAAGTCCGTGAACGAGGCCCAGGGGATCGTCGTCACCCAGACGCGACGCAATCTGGTGGACAAGGCGGACCTCACGCTGCCGCGCCGCGGGATCATCCGCGGGCGCCGCATCGAGCGGATGATCCGGGACGCGATCGGCGACGTGACCTTCGCGCAGCTCGTCTTTCCCTTCCGCGCCGTCGCCACCAACCTGGAAAACGGCGAGGAGGTCATCCTGAGCCGCGGCCCGGTGTACCGGGCCGTGCGCGCCTCGATTTCGATTCCCGGGATCTTCGAGCCCGTGCGCCTGGATGGACGGCTCCTCGTGGACGGAGCCGTCGTCACGCCGCTCCCCGTCCGGCCCGTTCGCGCGATGGGCGCCGACTTCGTCATCGCCGTGCACGTGCCGGCCCCCGGCCGCGTGTCGGACGAACGCAAGCGCGCCGCCGGACAACGGCTCGACGAGAAGCAGAACCTGGTGTCCACGATCTTCCGCTCCTACGCGTTCGCCGAAGACGTCCTCGCGCAGCAGGCCGGCCTGGAAGCGGACGTCTGCATCCGGCCCGACGTCGCGCTCTTCGGGTGGCGCGACTATCGCTCGGCGGCGGACATCATCGAGGCGGGACGCCAGGCCGGGCGCGCCGAGGTGGCGCGGATCCGGGAGCAACTTCCGGTCCTGGCCGGGTGGCGGGACCTCTCCCCCACGGCCGCAGTCTGAAGTCCGGCGTTGACACATCAATTTGCGTTGATATATTCCGGGCGTGACCACCACGACCGCAACCGACCACGCGCGCGCCGCCACCCTGTTCCACGCGCTCTCCGATCCCACACGGCTCGCCGTGATGGAGATGCTGCGCGACGGTGAGCGGTGCGTCTGCGAGCTGCAGGACGAGCTCGACGCCGCGCAGTCGCGGCTCTCGTTCCATCTGCGCGTGCTCAAGGACGCCGGCCTGGTCACCGACCGCAAGGAAGGCCGCTGGTCCTACTACGCCATCGCCCCCGACGCGGTGGCCGAGGTGCACGCCATGTCGGTGTCCCTCGAGCCGCGCCGCGGCGTCGTTCCGATTCTCCGACGCGGCCGCTGCTGCGGCTGAATCACTCCGAACTACCCGTGAGACGTCTTCACGCCAAACATATCAACGATACTTGATTAACGAGGTCGCCATGCCCACGCTCCCCATCGCTCCCGAGAACGCCCAGCCCTGCTGCGGCCCCGACTGCGCCTGCCACGACGAGTCGGCCACCGCCGGCGGCGACATCGCCGATACCGTGCGCGAGAAGTACGGCGCCGCGGCCCGCCGCGTGATCGAGAACGCCGCGTCGGGCGGCTGCTGCGGGCCCGTGAACTCCTGCTGCGGCGGCGCCGCCTTCGACGGCACCGTGGATCCGATCACCACGGGGCTCTACGTGCTCGGCGAGACCGACCAGCTTCCCGAAGCGGCCGTGCTCGCCTCGCTCGGCTGCGGCAACCCCACGGCGCTGGCCGAGCTGCGCGAGGGCGAAGTCGTGCTCGACCTCGGCTCCGGCGGCGGCATCGACGTGCTGCTCTCGGCGCGCCGCGTCGGCGCCACGGGCAAGGCCTACGGCCTCGACATGACCGACGACATGCTCGCCCTGGCCCGGCGCAACGCCGCCGAGGCCGGCGTGACCAATGTCGAGTTCCTGCGCGGCCGCATCGAGGAGATCCCACTGCCCGCGAACTCGGTGGACGTCATCATCTCCAACTGCGTGATCAACCTCTCGGGCGACAAGCGGCGCGTGATCGCCGAGGCGTTCCGGGTGCTCAAGCCCGGCGGGCGGTTCGCGGTGTCCGACGTCGTGGTGCGGGGCGAATTGCCGGCGGACGTGAAGCGCAGCATGGAGCTGTGGGTGGGCTGCGTGGCCGGCGCGCTGCAGGACGACGAGTTCACGTCGCTCCTCGCCGGCGCCGGGTTCGAGAATCCGAGCGTCGAGATGACGCGCGTGTACGAGGTGGAGGACGCGCGCGCCTTCCTGGTGCACTCCGGGCTCGACGTGGACCGCGTGGCGAAGGACGTGGCTGGCAAGGTGGGCGCCGCGTTCGTGCGCGCCACGAAGCCTGGGGCGTTCACGATGCGCGAGGCGTGCTCGGCGGACACCGATGCCATCGAGCGCCTGCTCGGCGAGTCCGGGCTTCCCGTGCTCGGCATCCGCGAGGCGCTCGCCCGGCCGGCCTCGGGGTTCGTGGTCGCCGAGTCGAGCGGCGCGATCGTGGGCGTGGGCGGGCTCGAAGACTGCTGCGACGACGCGCTGCTGCGCTCCGTGGCCGTGCGTCCCGAATGGCGGAGCCGCGGTGTGGGTCGGGCGATCGTCACGCGGCTCATCGCCGACGCCGAGGCGCGCGGCAAGCGCGCGCTGTACCTGCTGACGACCACGGCCGAGCGCTACTTCCCGAGCTTCGGGTTCGCGCCGGTGGCGCGCGAGGCGCTCCCCGAGGCGGTGCAGGCGACGTCGGAGTTCCGCGAGGCCTGCCCGGCGTCGGCGGTGGCGATGGTGCGTCCGGTGGCGGCGAATGGCTGACGCGGGAGTTCTGTCGGCGCCGGTCGCGCGGCGGCTCTCGACGCTCGACCGGTTCCTCCCGCTCTGGATCTTCGCGGCGATGGCGGCCGGGCTCCTGCTCGGCCGCGCCTTTCCGGGGTTGGGCGCGGTACTCGACCGGGTGCAGGTGGCGGGCGTGTCGGTGCCGATCGGCGTCGGCCTGCTGTGGATGATGTATCCCGTGCTCGCCAAGGTGCGCTACGAGTCGATCGGCGCGCACGTGGCCGACCGCCGGCTGCTCGCCACGTCGCTCTCGCTCAACTGGATCATCGGGCCGGTGGTGATGTTCGTCCTCGCCTGGGTGTTCCTCCCCGACCTCCCGCACTATCGCGACGGGTTGATCATGATCGGCCTGGCGCGGTGCATCGCGATGGTGCTCATCTGGAACGCGCTGGCGTGCGGGTCGGGAGAGCTGGCCGCCGTGCTCGTGGCGCTCAACTCCGTGTTCCAGATCCTCACGTATTCGCTGCTCGGCTACTTCTTCCTGGCCGTGGTGCCGGGGTGGTTCGGCGCGAACACGGCGGCGCTCAACGTCTCGATGGGCGCGATCGCGAAGAGCGTCGGGATCTTCCTCGGCATCCCGCTCCTGGCCGGGTACCTGACCCGCCGCGTGCTCGTGGCGCACCGCGGCGAAGCCTGGTACGACCGCGTGTTCATCAAGCGGGTCGGCCCCACGGCGCTGATCGGACTGCTCTACACGATCGTGCTCATGTTCGCCATGCAGGGCAACCGCATCGTGACGCTGCCACTGGACGTGCTGCGCATTGCGCTGCCGCTGGTCGTGTACTTCGGCGTGATGTTCGGTCTGGCGTTCGTGCTGTCGGCGAAACTCGGCTTCGACTACGAGACCACCGCGGCGGTGTCGTTCACCGCGGCGGGGAACAACTTCGAGCTGGCCATCGCCGTCGCCGTGGCGACGTTCGGCATCGGCTCGGGCGAGGCGCTGGCCGCCGTGGTCGGGCCGCTCATCGAGGTGCCGGCGCTGATCGGGCTCGTATACGTCGCGCTCTGGGCGCGGCGGCGATTCTTCCCGCGGGAAACGGCGGCATGACGGCCGCGCGGCCCCTCGGCGTGCTCTTTCTGTGCACCGGCAACTCGGCGCGCAGTCAGATCGCGGAAGCGCTGCTCTCGGCCAAGGGCAAGGGGCGCTTCCGCGTGGGGAGTGCCGGCACCAGGCCCGCCGAGCGGGTGAACCCGGGCGCGATCGACGTGCTGCGTGCGCACGGCATCGACTGGACGGGGCGCCGTCCCAAGACGATCGACGAGATCCAGGATCAGCCGTGGGACTTCGTGATCACCGTGTGCGACAATGCGAAGGAGACCTGCCCGGTGTTCCCGGGGCATCCGGCGTTCGCGCACTGGGGGATGCCCGATCCGGCGGCGGTGGACGACGACGCGGCGCGGGCGCGCGCCTTTCGCGAGACGTACGACGTGCTGGCGGAGAAGATCGAGCGGTTCTTGAGTGAGTCGGTGAATCAGTGAGTCGGTGAGTCGGACACCGCCTTCGTCGTTACACCGAGAAACCGACTCACCGAGTTACCGGCTCACTAGATATCCAGATTGCTCACGAACTTGGCGTTCGACTCGATGAACACCCGCCGCGGCTCGACCTCGTCGCCCATCAGGGTCTGGAACATCCGGTCGGCCTCGACGGCGTCGTCGATGTTCACCTTGAGCAGCGTGCGTTTCTCGGGATCCATCGTCGTGTCGAAGAGCTGGTCGGCGTTCATCTCGCCCAGGCCCTTGTAGCGCTGGACGTTGACGTTCTTGCCGTCGCCGTTGCCGAGCCGCTTGACGAGCTCTTCGCGCTCCTTCTCGTCGAACGCGTAGTACTCTTCCTTGCCCTTGGCCACGCGGTAGAGCGGCGGCTGGGCGATGTACACGAACCCGGCCTCGATCAGCTCCGGCATCTGGCGGAAGAAGAAGGTGAGCAGCAGCGTCCGGATGTGCGCGCCGTCCACGTCGGCGTCGGTCATGATGATGATCTTGTGGT
>JBJKPA010000066.1:0-6031 GCA_046706905.1 Gemmatimonadaceae bacterium | reverse complement strand
ACGTCGCGGATCCGCTGATCGGCCTCCGCCGGCGAGGAGAGGCCCTGCCAGGCCAACGCCTGTGACCAGGACTCCGCCAGGCTCACGGCGCTGTTGCGGTTGAACTGCGACTGCGCGAGCTCCGAGCGCTTGGCGGCCGCCACCAGATCCGCCGGGGCGCCGTCCTTCAGCAGCGCCGCGACGACGCCGTTCAGGTCCGCCTCGGCCTGCTTCGCGCTGCCGCCCCTGGGGAAGCCGACCTCCACGACGCCGATGCCGCCGTGGCTGAACGGCTGCATCCACGCGTCGGCGCTCAGCACCTTGCCCTGGACGGCGAGGTCGGAGAGCGTGCTGCGCGCGTTGTTCAGCACGTCCATCAGGATCTCGGCCGCAGCGTAGTCCTTGGTCATCTGGCCCGGCATGCGGTACATGAACTGCACCGAGCCCGTGGCTTCGGGCGTCGAGCGGGCGATCGTCTCGGGCTTCACGGGACCGAGCGTCACGGGGGGCCGCTGCGGGGTGGGGTGGGACGGGACGGGGCCGAACAGCGTCTTGATCTCGGCCAGCGTCGCCCGGGGATCCACGTCGCCCACGATCACGAAGACCGCGTTGTTGGGCTCGTACCAGTCGTCGTAGAAGCGGCGCAGCACGGCCGACGTCGTCTTGTCGAACGACGGCCGCGTGCCCAGGGGATCGAGCTGGTAGCCCGTGCCGGCGTACAGATCGGCCTCCGCCTGCTCGAAGGCCAGGAAGCTCGGGCTGGAGATGTCGCGCGAGACCTCCTGCTCGATGGCGCCCTTCTCGAGATTCCAGTCCTTGTCGGTGAGCTTGGCGCCGCGCATGCGCGCGGCTTCGATGTGCAGCAGCACGCCGAGGTACTGCGCGGGCGCCACGAAGTAGTACTGGGTGGCGTCGTTGGTCGTGAACGCGTTGTTCTCGCCGCCCATCTTGCCGGTCATCTCGTTGAGCTGCGCGCCGGTGAGCCCCTTGCTGTCGCGGAACATCATGTGTTCGAGCGCGTGGGCGGTGCCGGGAAAGCCCTTCGGGGTCTCGTAGCCGCCGGCCAGATAGGTGACCTCGGTGGTCACCATGGGCGCGAGCGGGTCGTGGACGATCACCACGCGGAGGCCGTTGGAGAGCGTGTCGCGGAGGACGGAGGTGGTTGGCGCGGCGGGGGCGGGGCCCGGCGCACGCCGGCCCGCGGGTGGCGCCCCGGCGAGGAGAGTGAGGCCGGCGGCGAGCGGCGCGAGTCGCGTGATGAGCATGGCGTTCCCCCGTTGTGCGTTTTCGAGACGTAAAGGCACCGCGGCTGGGGGGACGGCCGTGATTAGTGTTGTGGTGTGGTGTCTAGCGGGTAGGGGGCGAAAAGACAAGGCGGACCGGCCCCGCCCCAACAGAAGGCAGAGAGCCGGAAGCTGACAGCCGTGAGCCGCTAGCCACGACGACGGGACGGCCCTCTACGCATTCTGTGTGAGTAGAGGGCCGTCCCGTGTGCAGTTGTTGCCGTCAGCTCTTAGCTGTCAGCTCACGGCTCTGAGCCTTCAGTTTTCAGTTCCGCCGTTTCAATGGCTGTACGCCCCATCGATGAACGCATCCACATCCCGGTGCATCTTGTCGTGCTGCTTCTGATCGATGTACACCATGTGTCCCGACGCGTAGTAATCGAAACTGATGTTCTTCCGGATCGCCGGCTCGAGCTGCATGTGCGACACGGTCTCCTCGATCCCGTTGAACGGCGTCGCCAGATCGTAGTAGCCGCACAGCACGAGCACCTTGAGCGAGCTCTCCTGGGTCATCGCCGAGCGCAGCGTCTCGGCCACGTCCTGCAACGCCGAGCGGTCCCACGGCCGTACGTTGGCGGTCACCGTGTAGTACGCGTTGCTGGTCCAGCCGAGGTCGCGCCGCACATAGTCCATGAACGTCGCGGTGAAGGCACCCAGGTACGACGCCTCGCTGGGATCGTACTCGGCGCGCTCCGACGCGGCGTCGCGGTTGTACCCCACGAACCGCGAGTCGAGCCGGCCCACGATCTCGCGCTTGCTGCGCAGGAGCTGCGCGAACCAGCGCTGCGAGCTCACGCGGAGGTCGGACTCGTCGATGTAGGTGGGCGAGAGCCCGGTGAGGCGCGCCATGTCGGCGGTGACCTTGGCGTACTCGGCCTTCGAGATCTGGTCGCCCTGCTCCAGCGCCTGCGCGTACTCGCCGTGGGCGAAGGTCCGCGCGATCTGGGCGATCGAATCCACCGACAGCTTCTCGAGGTCGGGCGGCAGCAGATGGTGGTACCACGCCGACGTGATGTAGGTGGGGAGGAAGAATTCCGTGCGGTCGTCGGCGCCCCACGGCGCGAACGCCATGGTGGACAGCAGCACGATCCCGTTCAGATACATGTTGTGGCGATGGAGCAGGACGCCGGCCAGCTCGGCCGAGCGCGTGGTGCCGTAGCTCTCGCCGATGAGGAACTTGGGGGAGTCCCACCGCTCGTTGCGCGTGATGTACTGGTAGATGAAGTCGGAGAACGCGTTGGCGTCCTGGACCACGCCGTAGAATTGCGTCGGGTTCTGCCCGGGCGCGGCGCGGCTGTAGCCGGTCGAGATCGCGTCCACGAACACGAGGTCGGTGGCGTCGAGGAACGAGTCCTGGTTGTCCTTGATCCGGTAGGGCGCCGGCATGCCGTGGCCGTCGGGGGTCAGCACGACTTCTTCCGGTCCCATCCCCATGTGCGTGAACAGCGACGCCGAGCCCGGGCCGCCGTTGTAGACGAACGCGACGGGGCGGTCGGCGATGTCGCTCACGCCGTCCTTGGTGTAGGCGGCGAAGAAGAAGGTCGCCTTGGGCGCGCCGGCGTCGTCGCGCACGACGTAGGTGCCGGTGGTCGCGGTGTAGTGGATCTGCTCGCCGCCGATCGTGGCGGTGTGGTGGGTGACGACGACCGAATCCCGGGCCGGGATGCGGTTCATTTCGGCCGGTGCGGCTTCCTCCGGCGCGCCGCCGCGTCCGCCGCGGCCGCGCTGCTGGGCGGCGGCGGGCAGGGCGACGAGCAGCGCGGCCGTCGCGCCGACGATCATGCGTGTGACTGGCATCAGTGGGCTCCCCCGAAAGGACGGGGGCGAAGATGGAGGGCGGTACGGGGAGTCTGCAACCCCACCCCGCCCCGCCCCAACTGTAGGCAAAGAGCTTGGAGCTGACAGCCGTCAGCCATCGGCAACTGCGACGGGACCCCACTCGGCTCATCCGTGTGAGCAGAGAGGGGTCCCGTGTGCACTTGTGGCCGTGAGCCGACGGCTGTCAGCTCACGGCTCTCTGCCTTCGGTTCTCAGTTCCCGCGGTTTCCCGGCACCACCTCCACCTCCAGCCCGCTCGCATGCCCGGCCTCATGGTAGATCCGCTCCGTCGCCGTGATGAAGTCGCTCGCCTTGGCGTCGTAGATGTTCGGCACGTAGCGCTGCGGATTCCGATCGAAGGCGGGGAACCAGGAACTCTGGACCTGGATCATGATCCGGTGCCCCTTCTTGAACGTGTGCAGCACGTCCTGGAGGCGGAACTGCACATGGGTCAGCTGGCCGGGCACGAAGGGCTCGGGCCGATCGAAGCCGTTCCGGTAGCGGCCGCGCATGATCTCGCCCCGCACGAGCTGCTGGTAGCCGGCGTAGTGGACCGTGGTATCGGGACGGTAGGGACTGTCGGGCTCGCCCATCGGATAGACGTCGATCAGCTTCACGACGTAGTCGGCGTCGGTGCCCGTGGTGCTCACGAACAGATTGGCCGTCATCTCGCCGCCCAGCGTCACGTCGGCCGGCAGGCTGTCGGTCTCGTACGTCACGACGTCGCGGCGGTCGTCGAAGCAGCGCTGGTCGTCGCTCATGTACTGGTACATCGTGAGCCCCTGGATGGTCGGGATCCGGCACCGGCTGGGCACCGGCTCGGCCGGATTGCTCACATAGGAATCGTACGCCGATCCGCCGCGCGGGGGCTCGAACGACAGCTTGCCGCCGGGCTGCAGGTACAGCTCGCGATGCTCGGCGCTCCTGGGCGGCCAGGCGGGGAGCGAATCCCACACCTTCTCGCCGGTGTTGAAGATGAGCGCGTTGGGAAGGCCCACCGGTCCCTTCCCGTCGTCCTTCAGGAAGTGGTGGAAGAACTTCGCCTCGACGTCGCGCTGGAACTTGGTCTCCAGCGAATCGCCGAAGTAGATGTCGCCGTGCACCGTGTGCACGATCCCCTGGCGTGACCACCCGCCGTGGCGGAACGGCCCTTCGACGAGCCCCGTATAGTTCGTGGGATGATTCGCGTTGATCGTGCGGAACAGTTTGAGCGGGCCGTACAGGTCCTCGGCGTCGAACCACCCGCCCACGATGAGCATGGCCGGCGTGTGCTTGCCCACGAGGTCGGGGCCCACGGCGCGCGCCTGCCAGAACTGGTCGTAATTCGGGTGCTGGATGATCTCCTGCCAGAAGAAGTTGTTCTTGTAGTAGCGGTCGGTCGTGGTCGAGAGCGGCCCGAGGCCGAGCTGGAAGTCGTAGTCGTCGGGGAGGCCGGCCTTCACCATGCTCGGCGCCCACCAGGCGTCCGGGGTCGGCGCCGCGTGCTGGATGCCGAACAGCGGATACGTATAGAAGTAAGCCTGGGTGAGCGCGCCGTTGTGGTGGAAGTCCTCGAAGTAGAAGTTCGTCACCGGCGCCTGGGGCGAGGCGGCGACCAGCGCCGGATGCCCGGAGAGCACGCCCATCGTGGTGTAGAAGCCCGGATACGAAATGCCCCACTGCCCCACACGCCCGTTGTTGTCGGGGACGTGCTTGAGCAGCCAGTCGATCGTGTCGTAGGTGTCGGAGGCCTCGTCCACCTTGGTGTGGTCGCGGGCTTTGATCGAATCGGGGATGAATGGGCGCACGTTCACGAACGTCCCCTCGGACATGTAGCGGCCGCGCACGTCCTGGTACACGAAGATGTACTTGTCGCGCATCATGAACCGGTCGGGACCGAGCCGCGTGGGATACTCGTCGGGGCCGTAGGGCGCCACCGAGTAGCACGTCCGCTCCATCACCATCGGATACGTGTGCGTGGGCGAGGCATCCTTGGGGATGTAGACGATGGTGAACAGCTTCACCCCGTCGCGCATCGCGATGCGGTATTCGTGCTTGGTGTAGTTGGCGCGAATGAAGGCGGCGTCGGATCCCTGGGCGCCGGCCGGAGCGGCGCAGGCGGCCACGGCGGCCCCGGCGAGGGCCAGGCAGGCAGCACGGAGGGCCAATCGGATGGTAGGCATGGGGCCGAACATGCGGCGGCGCCCGGGAGACCGCCAGCGGGGCCGGCGCCGGTGGAACCTTCCCGCCCGCCGGGGGCTTGCACCGGTATCGGGATCCCTCCCGGCGCGCCCCCTGGAGGAACGTCCCATGCCATCGCGCCATCTCGACGGTGACCGTGCGGTGGCCGGCGGCACGACGGCCCCCAGACGCCTGGCGCGGTTCGCCCGCGCCACGCACTACGTGACCTACAGCCAGGCGTGTTTCTTCATCACGATCGCGGTGTGCATCGTCCTCATGCCCGGGGCCGCGGCGCACCACGACGGCCTGAGCGACTTCGGCATCCACGAGCGCACGGTCGTGCCCTACGTCGCCGGGTTACTGCTCACGGGCTACTTCATGATCAAGGCCGCGCACGCGCTGCCGCAGAACACGCGGACGCTCAAGTTCCTCACCGAGGCGCTGTTCGCGCTGGCCGTGCTCGTCGTCGGCGTGTCGCTCACGCCGTACTCGGTGGACGCGCTGTTCGACTGGGCCCACATCGGCGCCAGCTCCGTCCTCTTCCTGGACGAGCTGGTTTTGGCGGTGTGGCTGGTGTTCGCGCACGTCCGCGGCCGCCTGAACTTCGCGCTCCTCGCGGCGCAACTGGCCGCGGCGCTGGTCGCGTTCTACTCCGAGTTGGGCGTGCTGGACCGGATGCTCACCGGCGAGATCGCGACTCAGGTCGCGTTCGGCATCCTGCTCATCCGGTGCCTGCACCGGCTGACGCAAACGCCGGAACCGTGACCGGCGGGCGGCGGACGCGCGTCCGG
>JBJKPA010000065.1:0-4683 GCA_046706905.1 Gemmatimonadaceae bacterium | reverse complement strand
TGCAGCGTGCGGTGGAACGGATCGAAGACCAGCCCCAGGATCTCCAGCGTCACCACGCCGAGCAGCGGCTCGGTGTCGCCCGGCTGGCCGAGCACCACCGGTGTGTGCGCCTCGCCCTGCGGGAGCGAGATGTGGCACTCGGAGACCGCGCGCCGCACCACGGTGCCGTCGGCCAGGGCGAAGTCCATCTCGCGCTTTGGCGCGAGGCCGATGGCCCGCCACACGGGTTCCGGAATGAGCGAGTAGACCGCGCCGCTGTCGATGAGGAAGCGGACGGTCTGCTCGCCTGTGGGCCCTCGGACGGTGCCCTGGATGTAGCTCAAGCTCACGCTCCGGAAGATGCGGTCACGCGCGCGGGACGCGTGACCGAAACATTGCAGGGCAGGGTGGAATCGCGCCAGCCGAGCCGTCCCCCCTCCCTCACGGCTTCCCTGACTCCTTCTTGAGCGCTTCCTTGAGCCGGGCCACGTTCGGCCCCTCGTTGGCGCCCTCGTACAGCGACAGATCCTCGTCGGTGCCCACCAGCCGCCAGCATTGCCCGCCGGGCGCCTGGAAGTAGAGGTGGGGTTCCGGGATGCCGAGCTGTCGCACGAGTCCCGACTCCAGGATCCGCCGCCGCATCGCCTCCACGTCGTCGGACTTGAGCTCCAGCCACACGGTGTGCGCGCTGCGCTGGGTCTCGCTCGAATCGGGCACGTCCCCGTAGAGCACCACGTAGAAGGCATCGCCCAGCCGGACGAAGTCCCGCTCCTCCTGCGAGCGCACGATCGTGCCGCCGAGTACGTCGCCGTAGAACCGGTGAATGCGCTCGCGCTCGCCGCGGGGCACGATCACCGAGCAGTGGTTGCCGAAGATCGCGTGTGGCATGGCGTCACCGCGCGGCCGGCGCGAACTGCTTCTCGAAGCTGCCCATGAAGTAGTTCCACCCGTCGTTGTGCCCCCGGCCCTGGTTGGTGTCCGGCAGCCCGGTGTGCACGAGCGTCATCAGGGTGTCGCTCCCCTTCTTCGTGAACGTCACAGTGACCGTGGACTCCAGCCCGTTCGTGTTCGGCGACATCCACGTGTGCTGGATGCGCGCGCCGGGCTTGAGCTCGGTGAACCGCCCGAAGTGCGGTGTGGTCTTGTACCGCCAGTAGAACATCCCGTCCACCGCCGGGTTGAGGATCAGCTTGGTGTTCTCGTGCCAGGGTGTGCCCGGGACCTTGGGGTCGAGCCATGCCTCGTACACTTCGGCCGGCGTGGCGCAGATCGTCCGCTCCACCCTGACCTCGATGGTCTTGTCGTTGGTCGTCGTCATCTCTTCGTCTCCTTTCTCGCCCGCTTGGCCTTGAAGTGGTGTGCGAACTGGTCCATCCGCTCGTTCCAGAACCGCTCGTATTCGTGCACCCAGCCCGCCACCTGCTTCAGCGGCTCGGGTCGAAGTGAGATGAAGACCTCGCGGCCGCGCCGCTCGCGCTCGATCAGCCCGGCGCGCTCCAGCAGCTTGAGGTGCTTGGTCACCGAGTTCAGCGCCGTGTCGAACCGGCCGGCGACGTCGGTGAAGCGCGCCGGCCCGTCGGCGAGCTGCGCCATGATCGCCCGCCGGGACGGGTGCGAGATCGCGGTGAGGACGTCGGTCAGTTGATCCATGGGCGATATTATACCCTAGGGTGTAATAATGCGCAAGGGGCCCCCGGGGCCGGGCCGGAGCGGGTGATTCCGGGCGCAGGCCGCAGTAGCTTCCGGCAGCCGCCGGTTCGCCGGCGACGTCCCGCTCGATCGCCGTTCCCGCTACCCGCCCGCCGCCCATGATGCGCTGGTTGATGCGCCGCCGTCGCGACCGGATCCGCCGCCGCCCCTTTCCCCCGGCCTGGCGCGCGATCGTGGACCGCAACGTGCCCTACGTGGCCCTGCTGCCGCCGGCGGACCGGGCCGAGCTCGAGGGCCACGTCAACGTCTTTCTGGCCGAGAAGCAGTTCGAGGGGTGCGGCGGGCTCGAGATCACCGACGAGATTCGCGTCACCATCGCCGCCCAGGCGTGCATTCTGCTCCTGCACCGCCAGACCGACTACTTCTCCAAGCTCGTCTCGATTCTCGTCTATCCGTCGGCGTACGTCGCCACCGGGGAGCGGCACCTCGCGGGCGGCCTCGTTTCCGAAGAGTCGGACGTGCGGCTCGGCGAGTCCTGGGTGTCGGGCGTGGTGGTCCTGGTGTGGGACAGCGTGCGCGCCGGCGCCAACGACATCCACGACGGACACAACGTGGTGCTCCACGAGTTCGCGCACCAGCTCGATCAGGAAACCGGCGAGGCCGACGGCGCGCCCATCCTCCCCAGGCGCTCGATGTACGTGGCCTGGGCCCGCGTGCTCGGCCACGACTTCGACCAGCTTGTCCGCGACGCCGAGCTACAGCACCAGACGCTGATCGACGACTACGGCGCCACCAACCCCGCCGAGTTCTTCGCCGTGGTCACCGAGACCTTCTTCGAGAAGCCGCGCCGTCTCCGGGCGCAGTATCCCGAACTCTACGAGCAGCTGCGGGAGTTCTACTGCCAGGACCCGGCGGCGCTGGCCGACGCCCACGCTGGCGAGCCGGGCGTCGGAACGTCACCTGACCCCCCGTCGTCGGCAACCGACAGGCGCCCGCGGTGATTCCGGTCACCAGCCGCCGCCTTGCGCTCCCCGGGAACCGTCCCGAGATTCATTAGACGTTACCAATATTCCGGAGGCTGGGATGCGCCGGTGGTTCGCTGCGTTGGCCGTGCTCGCCGCCGCCTGCGGCGGAAGCGGTGGTACGGGTTCCGTCGTCGGGGTAGGCTCGATCACGATCGCCCCGACCAGCGCCGCCCTCGTCGTCGGCGCCACGCAGCAGTTCACCGGCGTCGCCCTCTCGGCCAGCGGCGCACAGCTCACCGGCGCCGCCATCACCTTCACCTCCAACAACTCGGGCGTCGCGTCCACGACCGCCGGCGGACTGGTCACCGCCGTCTCTCCGGGCACCGCCACGATCACCGCGCAGAGCGGCTCCGCCCAGGCCTCGGCCACGGTCACGGTCACCGCGCCCCCGCAGCCGGCCAGCATCCAGCTCAGCCGCGACAGCGTGGACCTGGCCGCCGGCGCCACCGCCGGTGTCACCGCCACCATCCGTGACGACGCCGGCAACGTGCTGGCGAGCGCGACGGTGACCTACACCTCCACCGACACCGCGGTGTTCGCCGTCAACGCGATGGGGGTCGTCACGGGACGCGGTTCGGGCGCCGCGCGGCTCGTCGCCGCGGCCGGATCGGTGCGCGACACGATTCCCGTCGTGGTCTACCACGCCTTCGCGGCATCGCTCCAGCCCGCCGTGCCCGTGCCCGGCCGCCCCTTCGGCGTCACCATCTCGCCGCAGGGCGTTCTCTACGTCACGGAGCAGGACAGCGCCGCGATCGACCGCATCGCGCTGCCCGGCCTCTCGCCCGCCGGGACGGTGGCCGTCGGCGCCGATCCGGGTGAAGTGATCTTCAATGCCGCCGGCACCACGGCCTGGTCGGCCAACGTGAACGGCCGCAGCATCTCGGTGATCGACGTCGCCGCCGGCACGGTCACGAAGACCTTCTCGTTGAGCGTCTCGCCCTATCGCATCCGGCTCTCGCCCGACGAAACGCGGCTCTACGCCTCCACGACCGCCGGCACGGTGCTCGTCCTCGACCCGGC
This sequence comes from Gemmatimonadaceae bacterium, assembly GCA_046706905.1. Lineage (GTDB taxonomy): Bacteria > Gemmatimonadota > Gemmatimonadetes > Gemmatimonadales > Gemmatimonadaceae > JAGWRI01. The sequence goes on along the minus strand of JBJKPA010000065.1, from coordinate 1,009 downwards.
CACGGGCGCCACGCAGGCGACGATCGCCGCCGGCGCCGCGGCGGCCAACGGGATGGTGCTGTCCCCCGACGGGTCGCATCTCTACGTCACCGCCACCTCGGCGGGGACCATCGCCGACATCGACACGAAGACCAACACCGTGGCGCGCACGCTGTCGGTGCCGGGCGTACTGCAGGACATCGGCATCTCCCCCGACGGCACGACGCTGTACGTGGCCGACCAGGACGGTGCGCTCGACGTCGTGAACGTCGCCTCGGGCGCCGTCACCACCTCCCTCCCGCTCAATTCGGCGTTCGGGCTCCAGGTGAGCCCCCACGGCTACTTCGTGGCGGTGGGCGATCCGTCGGACGGCAAGGTGTTCGTGTACGATCGCGTGCTGCTGCGGCTCGTGGGCCAGTTCACGCTGGCCGGCACGCTCCGGCGCATCGCGTTCGACAGCGCCGGCACCACGCTGGCCGTGGCCAGCGAGGCGAACGCCGTGTACGTGATGCGGTAGGGCAGAGCGATCGGGCCGTGACTCGCGCGTTCGCGGTTGGGGTCGGCCTGGCGATTGCCGCTTCGGCACGCGGCGCTCGCGCCCAGCAGCTACAGGACACAAGCGATGCCCCGTCCACCCGCTGCTTCGCCGTGAAGTTCGTATTCTCGGGCGCCGACAGCGCGGTGCGCGCGCAGCAGATCGGGAGCGACGGGGACCACATTCCGCTGGCCCTGATCATCCCGCGCCAGGGCAAATACGCGCGGTGGATACCGTTGAATACGCGCGATGCGATTGCCGACTGGCGGGTTTCGAGGGGCCTGGCAGCGATCTGGTATCAAGGGCCGGACACGATACAGCTCGAAAACTATCTGGGGTCGGTCGGGATTCCGTGGAATGTGTCACTGGCGTTCCACGACGGGCACGTCACCGGCGGCGGCACGGAATTCGTGGGGGGCGGCGACGTCCCCACGCCCGCGCACGCCACCCTTCGAATCGCGCGCGTGTCCTGCTCGGCCCTGATGGACGAATGGA
>JBJKPA010000064.1:0-7762 GCA_046706905.1 Gemmatimonadaceae bacterium | reverse complement strand
GGGACGAGCCCCTTGGGCTCGCCGCCGCAGGCGCCGAGAGCGGCGAGGGCGGTAGCGGCGAGGGCGCGGCGGCTCAGAAGCTGGGCCACAGGGACCAGGTCCAGAAGCCGTGCCGGCCGGGCGCGTCGAGGGGGATGGCGTAGTTCCAACTGATCAGGGCGTAGTTGAAGAGGTTGAGCCGGACGCCGAATCCGTAGCTGCGCAGGGGGTAGCGCTGCCGGGTGAGATCGTAGTTCGCGGGGCGCGATCCGTAAACCGTCTGGTCGCGCGACCAGGCCAGCCCCTCGTCGTAGAAGAAGAGCCCGTCGAGGGGCGGGAAGGAGAAGGGCAGGCCGCCGAGCTGGATCTTCTGGATGAGCGGGAAGCGCAGCTCGACGTTGCCGACGAGCACGCGGCTCCCCAGGAGCTGCAGCGCGCTGCAGTTCGAGGCGTTGGCGCCGACCACCGGACAGCTCGAGTAGAACTGGTTGTTGCGGTCGTAGCCGCGCACGTAGTCGGGGCGGGCGATGTACTTGGGGAAGGCGGTCTCGTCGCGGCCGATGGCGATGTTGGCGTAGAGGCGCGTGGCGACGGTGAGGTAGTTGAAGTTGATCGGATCGTAGCGCCGGTAGTCGGCGAGGTACTCGATCCAGTCGTAGGAGCCGAACACCGGGGTGATCTGGAGGCGGTAGCGCTGCCCGGCGATGGGGCCCGTGGGCGTGTACAGCGAATTATCGAAGACGTATGCCGCCTGGGCGTCCAGGTAGTTCAGGCTGGGGTCGCGGCGCGTGCTGTCGAAGGCGAACGGCGACACCGAGATGCCGTTGCTCAGGCCGCGGCTGATGTACCAGCGCTCGCGGTCGATGTTGTTGAACCCGCCGCCCAGCTCGACGCGGGAGAAGCGGTCGAAGGGGTAGGCGGTGAGGCCGTACACCTGCCGGGCGACGTAGGTCGTGACCTGCTGGTGCTCGACGCCGCCCGATCCGCCGCCGGGCGCCGCGACCACCGAGTCGGCGGTCAGGAAGTAGAACGGCGACTGCGCGAACCCGGCCGTGTACTGCCAGCGGTGGCCGAGGTCGGTGAACGCGGCGTATGCCTGCGCCTCGCTCACGCGGCCGTTGATCTCGGCCGACAGCGCGACCCGGTGGTTGCCCAGCATGTCGCTGAGCACGATCGTCGTGCCGCCGAACACGTTGCGCCCGTAGTTGTCGGGCGCGTAGCCGATCGTGGGCCGGGCCACGTACTCGGGGAAGAAGCCCTCGGGGGCCGGCCGGTCGCGGAACCGCGCCGTGTCGGGCAGCCCGAGCGACATGCTGTCGAGCATCTCGGCCACCGTCACCGTCGTCGTGTCGGAGCGCTGGCGGAGGATCGTCGAGTCGCGCGGCGCGGGTGCCGGCTCCAGCGTGCGGACGGCGACGGCCGGCGCATGGTAGGGCGTCCTGGCGAGCGACCGGGGGTGGTCCACCGTCCACACCGTGTACTTCCCGTCCTCGAAGTAGGTGAACGCGAGCCGGTCGGCGTCGCGCGCCCACGAGATCGCCGGGCTGTACTCGGTGATCCCCGAGACGGCCCCGGCGAGATCGGTCAGCTCGTACTGCTCGTGCGACTTGAGGTCGTAGAGGAAGATGTTGGCGGTGCCGGTCCGGTCGCTGATGTAGGCGATCGCGGTGCCGTCGGGGGACCACTGCGGGTTGAGGTTGAGCCCCGCCTGGCCGGGCAGGAGGGAGATCGTGTGCGTCGCGAGGTCGTAGAGCGCGATGCGCCACTTGGGGAAGCGGAGCAGGGCGAGGCTGGCGCCGGGGCCGCGGTCGGTCACGAAGGCGATCGTCTTCCCGTCGGGCGACCAGGCCGGCTGCAGCTCGGCGAACTCGTCCATCGTGAGGCGCTCGAGCCCCGTGCCGTCGGCCCGCACCACGCACAGGTCGGTGATCCCGCCGTGGTTGCCGCTGAACGCGATGTGGGTGCCGTCGGGCGACCAGGTGGGGTTGGTGATGCTCTCGAAGGGGAGCTGGTCGAAGCGGGCGAGGATCTTGCGCGTGGCGACGTCGAGCACGTACAGCACGTCGCGGCCGGCGTACTGGGCGGCGAACGCCAGCTTCTTCCCGTCGGGCGAGAACGCGCTCTGGGAGTAGAGCACGCGCAGCTCTTCGAAGTTCGGATTGGTGGTGCTCTGCACCAGCCGCTGCAGGCGCTTGCCGGTGCGGGCGTCGGCCAGCCAGAGGTCGATGAACACCTGGCCGCGGGCCCGGCTGCCGTTGGCCAGGAAGGCGACGTACTTCCCGTTCGGCGACAGCGTGGGCGCAAGGAAGATGTCGCCGCCGCTCTGCTTGGGGTTGAGCAACGGCTTGGCGACGTCGCGCGCGCGCTGGAGCGTGGCGATGGCCGGCAGGTAGCGGCGCTGCAGGTAGTCCTTCCACTCCTCGCCCAGATCGTCGTACGAGAGCCCGGTGGTCCGCTTGATCGCCTTCTCCACGCCCAGGCTCGGCGTGGCCCGCAGGATCTGGCCGATCGCGTCGTCCCCCCAGCGCTGTCCGATGTACGCCCACAGCGAGTGGCCGTAGCGGTACGGGAAGTACTTGTCGGGGTCGTCGGTCATCTCCTTGATCGTCGGGATGTTCCCGTTGAGCGCGGCGTCGCGCATCCAGGCGTCGGTGAGCGACGTCGTGGGCCCCAGCGACAGGTACTCGGCCATGCCCTCGGCGTACCACAGCGGCGGATTGATCTGGGCCAGCCGCTCGAGGCCGTGCCCGGCGTGCCCGCGCGCGAACACGTCGTACTGGAAGGCGTGCACCATTTCGTGCGTGAGCACATGCTCGAAGCTGCCGAAGTCACCGGTGAAGTTGAGCAGCATGCGCTGGCGCACGGCCTCGGTCACGCCCCCGGTGGCCTCGCCCAGGTCGCCGGTCACGTTGTTCTGCGCGAAGTCGGTGCGCGACGCGAACAGCATGATCGACTTCTTCTCGATGAACTTGTGGTCGAGGATGCGCGAGAGCCGCGCGTAGTCGCGCTCCGCCATGCGCGCCGCCTGCATCGTGGCGGCCCGTTCGGCGGGGTAGTAGTAGATCAGGAAGTGCTCCGTCTCCAGCACGCGCCAGTCGAAGTGCGTGTACTGGACCTGGTTCTGGCCGAAGTAGTCCTGGGCCGCCAGCGGTCGCGCGGCCAGGGCCCCCAGCGCCATCGCGAGGAGCGCCGCGGCGCGGCGAATCACGCACCCGCCCCCTGCGCCGCGAGCGGTACCACTTCGGCATCGCCCCACAGGCGCTCCAGCTGGTAGAACTCGCGCAGCGCGGGGTGGAAGACGTGGACCACGAAGTCCACGTAGTCGAGCAGCACCCACCGTCCCTGGGTGAGGCCCTCGGTGTGCGTCGGCCGCTGGCCGGCCTCGCGCAGCGCCTCCTGCACCCGCTCGCCGAGCGAGCGGACGTGGGTGTCCGACGTGCCGCTCGCGATGACGAAGTAGTCGGTCATGTCGGAGACGCCGTGCAGATCGAGAATCACGACCTGGTCGGCCTTGAGGTCCACGCAGGTCTGGGCGGCGCGCTGCACGAGCTGCTTCACGGTGGGAGCGGGGGAAGCCATGTCGGAGTTTAACCCTGCCCTGCGGGTGGCGGGAGGCGGAAACGGCGCGCCGCCGACCGCACAGCGGCCGACGGCGCGGCGCGTCGTCCGGCGGAAGCCGCCGGACGCGCGGTTACTGCTTGATGACCCACACCCGGATTTCGGGCTTGACGTCGGCGTGCAGCCGGATCGGCACCTTGTACACGCCCAGCGCCTTGATCGGCTCGTGCAGGTCGATCTGCCGGCGCTCGATCTTGAACCCCTGGGCCTCGAGTTGGTGCTGGATGTCGGCCGTGGTGACCGACCCGAACAGCTTGCCCTCCTCGCCCACGCGGGCCGAGAAGGTGAGCGAGACCTGCTCGAGCTGGCCGGCGATCCCCTGGGCCGACTCGCGGCGCTCGTTCTCGGCCGCTTCCAGCCGCGAGCGCTCCTGCGCGATGCGCTTCAGGTTGCCCGGCGTGGCCTCGTAGGCCAGTCCGCGCGGGAGGAGGAAGTTCCGGGCGTACCCGGCCCGGACCGTGACCACGTCTCCCGGCTTGCCGAGGTTCTCGATGGCCTGGCGAAGGATGATTTGCATAAAAGTACCCGAATACGGTTACGGAGTTGGACGCGCGCGGTTCCGCCAGTCGGCCCAGGTGTCCCCCAGGCCGAGGCCGAATGCCGCCAGCGCGAGCGACAGGAAGCCGAGAATGGCGACGACGTTGAGAAACGGCGCCCACAGCATCACGAACCCGACCGCGGCCGCGATGCCCAGTACGCCCGGCGCCAGGAACCAGGTCAACACCCCCAGCCCCCGGATGGCGTACAGCGCGCCGAAGAACACCAGCAGGTTGCGCCCGACCAGGTCGAAGTGCGACAGGGTCGGCAGAAAGACGATCGTCAGGCCCACGATCAGCCCCCATACGAGCTGGTCGTTGAACCGGAATTCCCTGAGCGGCGCGAGCGGCGGACCGAGCCGCGCCCGGCCCAGGCGGTGATACATCGCCCAGGCCAGCGCCAGCGCGACCATCGACTCGAGCAGCAGGAGCGACGGGTACAGCCCCGCGCCCGCCGACGCCAGCAGCCCGAGCTGCTTCTGCGTCTCCGCGGGGAGCGAGTCCAGCCGCGGCACCTTCTGCACCAGCGAGTTCCAGTCGTCCGGATACTGCCCGATGAACGTGTTGAGCGTGTTCATCGTCTCGGTGTTGCGCCGCGAGAGCTCGGTGCTCACCGCGTGCTCCACCGCCGGGCCCTTCACCGGACCGAGGCCGCTCATCACCGCGGCCAGCACCACCGCGATGCCGATCGCGACCAGCGAGCGCGGGAAGAACGGCCGCCGGACGCCGAACAGGCACACCAGCCCGAACGCGCCGGCCAGGAGCAGGCTCCACCCGCGCTGCAGGTTGGCGAACACCGACGGCACGTCGGCCGGCTGCACCGCGAGATACACCGCCGCCGCCACGAACAGCACCGCCATCCACAGCCGCCCGCCCGCCCACCACCCCACGACGAAGCAGGCCGCGAGCGCCGGCACGAAGAGCGCCATCGTGTGCTCGACGGGCAGCACCGCGCGGAACTGCGGAATCGTGGGGAGGATGACGAACGCGAGGAGCGCGAACAGGAGCTTGCCCCATCCACGCTCGGCCCGCGCCGGTTGGGCGACGGCCGGTTGGGTCATCCTAGCTCTGGAGCCCGCTGGTGTACGGGATCAGCGCCAGATACCGCGCCCGCTTGATCGCGTTCGCGAGCTGCCGCTGGTGCCGGGCGCAGGTCCCGCTGAGCCGGCTGGGCAGGATCTTGCCGTGATCGGTGATGAACCGGCCGAGCGTCCGGTCGTCCTTGTAGTCCACGAACCGGATGCGCGATTCGCAGAACGGGCAGGTCTTGTTGGGGCGTCGCATGGGCTACTCCTCCTCCTCGTCGTCGTCGTCGCTCTGACGGCGCGCGGCGGCCGCCATCTCTTCCTCGGTCATCGGCGGAGCGCCCGTCTCGTGCTCGTGCAGCGAGAGCAGGTAGCGCACCACGCCCTCGTCGAGCTTGAGCGCGCGCTCGTACTCGGGGAGCACGTTCGGGTCCACCGTGAACCGGCTCACGACGTAGTAGCCGGTGTCCTTGCGGCCGATCTGGTACGCGAGCTGGCGCCGGCCCCAATGGTCGGCCGTGAGGTCCGCGGGATTCCCGAGGAGCTCCTGGAAGTGCGTCAGCTTGTCGGTGATGGCGGTGTCTTCGAGCGTCGAGTCGAAGATGTAGACCGCCTCGTAGGGGCGAGTCATGTCGCGGCAATCCTCCCTGTGGTCTTGAATCCGCCCCCCGCTGGTTGCCGGAGCGGGAGGAGGGGATGAGTTGTGGCGCCGCTCAGGCGGCGCATCGAGCCCATAAGCTAACCGAAGGCGGGGCAAGAACAAAGGCCCCGGACGCGGGTGCGCCCGGGGCCCGTTTCTTTGACGTTTTCGCTCAGGCCGCCGCGGTGGACTCGGCCGGCTGGGCCGGGGTCGGGGCCGTGACCGCTGCTCCCTCGAACGCCTCCAGGAATGGCCGGCCCTCGTAGATCGCCGGCGGCTGCACGCCCAGCGCCCAGAGCACCGTGGCCGGCACGTCGAGGATGCTCGCGTCGGCGCGGAGCCGCCGCCCCGCCGCCACCGCGCCCCCGGCGAGGAGGATCGGGATCGTGCGATCGAACGGATGCGCGCTGTTGTGGTCCCGGGGCTCCACGCCGCCCCCACCGTGGTCGGCCAGCGCGATGAGCAGCGTCGAGGGGTCGTGCTCCACCCCGGTCCATTGGGCCAGCCGGCCGAGCGCCTCGTCCAGCCGCCGGGCGCCGTCGGCGTATGCCGGGGACATCCATCCCTCGGCGTGTCCCGCGCGGTCGGCGTCCGGCCAGTGGAAGAGCAGAAGCCCCGACCGCTGCGACGCGAGCCAGGGCCGGGCGACGTCCAGGATCTCGGCGGCGTTGTCGCCGGCGAACGACGGCCGCTTGACGCCGAGCCGTTTGGCGAGCGCGCGGGCGATGCGCCGGTAGAGCAGGGGAACGTCGGCCAGGCAGGCCGTGGTGACGTAGCCGGCCTCGTCGAGCAGGCCGGGCAGGGGGGAGACCGGGCCGCGGGAGCGCGGAATGTGGAAGCGGTCGCTGGTGAGCCCGTGCCGCTCGGGGCTGACGCCGGTGAGCACCGAGCCCATCGCGGCGGCCGTGACGCTCGGCGCCACGGTGTGGGCGGCGAAGGTGTGCGCGCCGCGCAGGGCGAGGCCGCGCACGTGGTCGAGATCGAAGGCGTCGATCGCGTCGGGACGCAGGCCGTCGAGCACGGCGACGATCACGCGACGCACGAGGTGATGCCGTTTCATGAAACGCTCCGGAGAGGCGGGGAGGGGCACCGAATCCGGGATGGAAGAGTGGGGCTGCCAGGTTACGGCGGGCCGACCGATCGGTCGCCATCGTGTCACAAAGCTGATTTGTGATGCGGGGGCCCGGGCGCGCCGCCGTCACCGAGCCGTGACACGGTCATCGCCGGGGCGCGACGCGATCCCGTGATGTTGTTCGCCAAATCCTCACGAGCCCCGCATGCCCCGATCCGGTCCTCGCGTCCTGTTCTGCACCGACACGTATCCGCCTCAGGTCAACGGAGTCTCCGTGGTCACGGCGCTGTCCGTGCGCGGGCTCGAGGCCCGCGGCTGGGAGTGCCGCGTGGTGGCGCCGCGCTATCCGGCCGCCGCCTACGCCGACTCGGCGGCGGCCGGCGTGGATCCGCACGACCGCGTGACCGCCGTGGCCAGCGCGCCCCTTCCGTTGTATCCCGACATCCGGCTCGCCGCGCCCGCTCTGGCCCGCGTGATGCGGCTCGTGCGGCGCTTCGAGCCGGATCTCGTGCACTGCGAGACGGAGTTCGTGCTCGGCCGCCTGGGGCAGCTCGCCGCGCGGCGGTTCGGTGTCCCGGTCGTGACCTCGTACCATACGGATTTCGGAAAGTACGCGGCGGCCTACGGGGCGCCCTGGCTCCGGGCGCCGGTGTCCGGCTATCTGCGGCGGTTCCACGGCCGGGCGCGGCGCACGTACACCCCGTCGGCCGTGGCGGCCGGCGAGCTGGCCCGGCTGGGCGTGACGCACGCCGAGGTGTGGGGGCGGGGTGTGGACACCGAGGCGTTCTCGCCGCGGCGGCGCTCGCTCCCGCTGCGCGAGTCCATCGGCGTCGGGCCCGACGCCTTCACCTTCCTCTACGTGGGCCGGCTGGCGGCGGAGAAGAGCGTGGAC
>JBJKPA010000063.1:0-2595 GCA_046706905.1 Gemmatimonadaceae bacterium | reverse complement strand
GCGGCGAGGTGCAGATCGCGCCGCGCGTGGTACCGCCCGATGGCGTCGCGCAACTCCATGAGGCCGGCGGCCGGCGCGTAGCCCGTCTTCCCCTCGCGCAGCGCGCGCACCGCGGCCTCGACCACGTGCGGCGGCGCCTGCACGTCGGGCTGGCCGATCTCGAAGTGCACGATCTCGCGTCCCAGCGCCTCGCGCACACGGGCGGCGGCCAGCACCTCGAACGCCGATTCGGCGCCCAGCTCGGAGAAACGGTCGGCCAACTCGAACGTCATGAGAGTTCCCGGTCGGGGGTTGAACTACAACGCCACCGCGAAGTTGCGCCCTTCCCAGGCGCCGGAGTCGGTCCACCGGATGGTGAACACGAGCCGGCGGGCCGGCGACGCGGCGAGGGTGTCGGCCGCGAACTCGAACTGATGGATGTCGAGTCCGAGCGGCGTCGTGGGATCGTCGTGCACCGTCTCCCACCCGTCCGTGCTCCAGTGCACGACGGCGGGGCGGTCGAGGTAGACGAGCAGCCCCTTGCCGGCGGGCAGCTCGTCGATCGGCGCCTGCAGGCTCCAGCCGTGCCATTCCGCCGTGGGGCGCCGCCCCTGGTAGCGGGCCCACACCGCCTCGATGCGGTCCACCGGCCGCCCCAGCCGGATGCTCGCCGCGAGCTTCACGTACTCGCCGTGCGCCCACACCAGCGGCATCGCCGACCCGCTGGGGCGTCCCGGATAGAGCCCGCGCGCCGGGAGGGGCGCCGCGTCCCATACTTGTTCCGGTATGAGCCCGCCGGGCCCCGTCATCCGCGCCATCGCCTCCAGATAGGGCACCCCGTCGCCCCCCGCCGCCACGGTGTAGTGTCCGCGCTCGCCCGTGAGCAGCGGCCAGGCGCGCCCGCGCCCCGTGCCGTTGAACGGCGACCCGTCGTCGTGCTCGCCGTAGCCGTCGCCGTTGTACCGGTGCCACGCCGGCCCGTTGGGGGTGTCCACGCGCAGCAGGGCGTCCAGCACCTTCACGCTGTCGCGGATCACGGGATCGTCGGCCGAGCGCAGGCCCAGCCGCACGAGCAGCAGGAAGTCGCCCCCCACCTGGTCGTCGGCCGGCAGCCCCGGATCCACCGCCGAGTTCTAGATCGCCAGGATCCGGTGCAGCGCGTCGTGCGACGACACGACGTCGGGCGGCGCCACGCGCACGTAGTAGCGCGACACGCCGATCTTCTCGCCGAGCGCGGTGCCGCCCACCGTCGTCCAATCCTCCACCTGGCTGTTCCAGAAGTCGGCCAGCCGCAGGACGAATTCGCGCTCCGGCCCGTCCAGGAACTCGGCCCCGCTCACCAGGGCGGCGATGCACACGGCCAGCGTGAAGGGATTCACGCCCCGGTCCTCCTCCCACCGGTCCTGGTCGCTGGACGGGCCGGTGAGCGCGATGAACCGGAGCGCGCGGCGCACCATCGCGTCCACCCGGATGCCGTCCAACGCGTTGTGGTCGGAAAGCGCGCCGGCCAGGAACACCGGGAACGCCGCCTCGTCGAGCTGCACGCCCTGCCAGTACGGCTTGCCCCCCAACCACTGGTTCTGGTACCAGTGCCCGTCGTTCGCCTGCGTGGCCACGAGGTAGCGCATCACGTCGCGCGCCTCGCCCACCGCCCCCAGGGCGAGCAGCGCGCCTGCGCTCTCGCACAGATCGCGCGCCCACACCAGATGGTAGCCGCCCAGGTCGTCCTTGTCGTTGCCCCACGGCACGCTGAGGCTCGCCACCATCGCGCCGCGGTACGTCTTGTCGTGGTGCACGCGCAGCACCATCGCCGAGGTGTGCAGCTCGCCGTGCAGCAGCGCCCCGTGCCCGCCACGCTCCAGGTCTCGGTGCGTGCGCGTGTGTTCGTGCCAGTGCGTCCACCGCTCGACCTCGTGCGCCCACACCTCGTCGAACTCCTGCTGCAGCGCGGAGTCGGCGAGCGTGACCGCCGACTCGCTGCTCGTCGCGAAACCCAGGGCGAGGAGCGCGGCGCGCGGCAGCTCGCCCGTGAGCGCGACGTTGCCCGGGCCGGCGCGGGGATACTCCCACGTCATCGCGCCGTGGCGGTCGAAGTCCTGCCACCCATCGCTCGTGCCCACGTATCCGGTGCTCACCCGCGACAGCGCGTCGTGCCCCTCGGGGTCGCGCGCCACGAGCGCGAGCCCGAACGGCCCCTGTTCCGCCCACAGCGTGTTGAGCCCGCGGTAGCGCAGCGCCTCGGCCGTGTTGCCGTGTCCCGTGCCGCCCAGGTGCGGCGCGAGCAGCACGTACGGCCGCAGCGTCTCGTCGCCGGTGAGGCGGAGCTCGACCAGCAGCACGTCGCGCGCCGCGTCGGGCACCACGCGCATCACCAGCTCGAAGCGGTCGTGCCGGTGGATCGCCTCGACGACCGGAACGCCGGGGGAGGGCAACCGCACCTCGTAGTTCTGCAGCCGCTTGACCTCGACCCAGAATCCCTTGCCGTCGCCGACGATGAACCCGAGATCGCGGACCTGCGGGATGTCCACCCGCGGGTAGTAGATCTCGTTGAGGATCCCGAACCCCATCGTGAACCAGAGGCGCGACGATCCCAGCGAGCAGCCCACGATGTCCTTG
>JBJKPA010000062.1:0-4478 GCA_046706905.1 Gemmatimonadaceae bacterium | reverse complement strand
GGGTCCGGCTCTGATCCACGTACGCGAGCTGCACGGTCTCGCCCACCTTCAGCTCGCCGCTGTCCGGCTTCTCGTCGCCCACGATCATCCGGAACAGCGTCGTCTTGCCGGCGCCGTTGGGGCCGATCACGCCCACGATCCCACCTCGCGGCAGTGCGAAGTCCAGCCCGTCGATCAGCAGCTTGTCGCCGTACGCTTTGCGCAGATCCTTCGCGATCACGACGTCGTTGCCCAGCCGAGGCGGCGGCGGAATCACGATCTCGTGCTGCAGGATCTTGTCCTGCGACTCCTGACTGGCCAGCTCCTCGTACTTCTGCACCCGCGCCTTGTTCTTGGCCTGCCTGGCCCGCGGCGCCATCCGCACCCACTCCAGCTCCCGCTGCAGCGTGCGCTGCCGAGCACTGGCCTGCTTCTCCTCCTGCGCCAGACGCGTCTCCTTCTGCTCCAGCCAGCTCGAGTAGTTCCCCTCCCACGGGATCCCCGCCCCGCGGTCCAACTCCAGAATCCACTTGGCCACGTTGTCCAGGAAGTAGCGGTCGTGCGTGATCGCCACCACGGTCCCCGGGAACTGCGCCAGATGCTGCTCCAGCCACGCCACGCTCTCGGCGTCCAGATGGTTGGTGGGCTCGTCGAGCAACAGCATGTCGGGCTGCTCCAGCAGCACGCGGCACAGCGCCACGCGGCGCTTCTCGCCGCCCGACAGCGTGCTCACGTCGGCGTCGGCCGGCGGCAGCCGCAGGGCGTCCATCGCGATCTCGATCTTGGTGTCCAGGCTCCACAGATCGTGCGCGTCGATCTGCTCCTGCACCCGCGCCTGCTCCGCCATGAGCTTGTCCATATCGGCGTCGCTCATCGGCTCGGCGAACTTCATCGAGATCTCCTCGAACCGCTTGAGCAGCCCGCGCTGCGCCGCCACGGCCAGCTCGACGTTGCCCTGCACGTCGAGCTTGGGATCGAGCTGCGGCTCCTGCGGCAGGTAGCCCACGCTCATCCCGTCGGCGATCCACGCCTCGCCCTGATAGTCGTGGTCCACCCCGGCCATGATGCGCAACAGGCTCGACTTCCCGGCGCCGTTGGGCCCCAGGACGCCGATCTTGGCGCCGTAGTAGAAGCTCAGCCAGATCCCGCGCAGGATCTCCCGCTGCGGCGGGACGACCTTGCGCAGGTCCTTCATGACATAGATGAATTGGGGCGGCACGGCGGAGTTTCTCTCTCGAAGCGATGGAAGGAGAAACTTAACAGCGCGGGAACGGCAAACTGAAGGCAGAGAGCCGGCGGCTGACAGCCGTCAGCCATCAGGCCGAACGGTCACATGAACCCACTCTGCCCGGCGGAACTTCACCCCGGCCGGACCTCTTCATACCGTGACGCCCGCTCGCGCTTTTCCCCGCCCCTTCCATATTAAGCCCGTGTCCTTCGCCAACCTCTCCCACCTCCTCTCGGCGAACCCGTTCCTCGCCCTCCCGCTCGTCTTCGCCGGCGGCGTCCTCACCAGCCTCACCCCCTGCATCAAACCGATGTTCACCATCACCATCGCGATCGTCGGCGGCGAGAGCGCCGATCCCTCCACCCCGCGCCGGCGCCCCTTCCTCCTCGCCCTCACCTACGTCGCCGGGCTGGCCCTCGTCTATTCCATCCTCGGACTCGTCGCCGGACTCACCGGCACGCTGTTCGGAACCATCAGCTCCAACCCGTGGTTGTACTTCCTGATGGCCAACGTGCTGCTCGTCGCCGCACTGGCCATGCTCGACGTCGTCCCGATCCGCGTGCCCACGGCGCTGCTGGCACGGGCCAGCGGCACGGGAACGGCCGGCCGATTCTCCGGCGCCTTCGCCATGGGCGCCGTCTCCGGCCTCGTCGCCGCTCCCTGCTCCGCCCCCGTCATGGCCGCGGTGCTCACCTGGGTCACGACCACGAAGAGCGCGGTGCTCGGATTCGTCTATCTCTTCGTCTTCTCGCTCGGCATGTCCACGCTCCTCCTCGTGCTCGGCGCCTCGTCGGGCGCGCTCTCGCGGCTCCCCCGCGCCGGCACGTGGATGGTGTGGGTCAAGCGGTTCTTCGCACTGGTGATGATCGCCGTCGCCGAATACTACCTGTTCAGGATGGGACAGCTGGTCATATGAAAAGAATGATGCTCCGCGCCGCCATGGCGCTCGCCCTCGCCGCCGTCGCGGCCGCGCCCGCCGCCGCCCAGGACATCGTCGGCCTCCCCCTGGGCACGCAGGCCCCGAACCCCTCGGTCTTCACCCTCGGCGGCAAGCCGGCCAACCTCGGCGCCTACATCGGCAAGACGCCCATGCTCATCGAGTTCTGGGCCACCTGGTGCCCCAATTGCCGGGAGCTGCGGCCGACCATGCACGCCATGGCGCAGAAGTACGGCAAGCAGATCCAGTTCGTGGGCATCGCCGTGTCGGTGAACGAGAACCCGGAACGCGCGAAGAAGTTCGTCGCCAAGTACGACCTGCCCGGCGTGAACTTCTTCGACACCAACGGCGACGCCACCGACAAGTACGCCGCCCCCGCCACGTCCTACGTGGTCGTGGTCAACAAGGCGGGGAAGATCGTGTACACCGGCGTCGGCGGCAAACAGGACATCGAAGCCGCGATCAGGAAGGCGCTGTAGCTACCGCTTCTTCGGCGCGTTGTACACGGTGCCGCCCGTCGCGGCCACCCTGGCTCGCCACAGATCCTCGAGCGTGCGCAGATCGTCGGTGGGATCGTACCCAGGCGTGTCCGGCGGATCGAGCGTGTCGAGGATGTCGAACTCGAACGACTCGGCGCCCAATGCCTTCCAGTCGGCCTGCAGCGCGCGGTCGGGATGCGCGCCCAACCGGAGCTGCGCCCGCTGGCGGTTGAGCATGGACGGCAGATCGTTGCTCGTGCCGAGGTAGACCGCGCCGGTCACGGTATTCCGGACCTGGAATATGCCCATCGGGCGACGCGATTCCTTGTATTGTCGAACTGCCGCCTTGCGATCCATGCCGCCTCCCGGGGGAAGCGCAATGTAGCGGGCCCGGGGTTCGCCGACCAGTGCGCCCCGTCCGCTACCGCCCCGCGGCGATCTCGCCCCCGAGACGGACCAGCTCGTCCAGCACCTGGCCCGTGTGCGCGACGGTCGTGCGCGCGTTCATGATCGTCATGCGCAGCACACGCCGTCCGCCGAGATCGGTGCCCGTGACCCACCCGTGCCCCGACGCGTTGTATCGCTCGCGCAGCACGCGGTTGATCGCGTCGAGATCCCCGTCGCCGTGCGACCCGTCGCCCACCCACCGGAAGCACAGGATGTTGCACTCAGGCTCGTGCATCGCCTCCAGCTCCGGCCGCCGCGACACGTCGTGATACACGGCCATCGTCACGTCGCACAGGTGGTCGAACAGCGCGCCGATGCCGTCGGCCCCGTACCGCTGCAGCGTCACCCACAGCTTGAACACGTCCGCCCGCCGCGAGCACTGCGCGCTGCGCGTGCCCTGGTCCCACTTCCGCGCCTCGCGGTCGGCGCGGCCGTGGAACAGGTACGGCGCCTGCTGCGCGAATGCCGCCTCGAGCGTCCGCTCGTCGCGCACCAGCACCGCGCCCGCCGAGAGCGGCAGCAACATCATCTTGTGCGGGTCCCACGCGATGGAGGTTGCGCGCGTCAGGCCCGCCACGCGGTGCCGGTGCCGGCTCGACAGCAGCGCCGACGCTCCATGTGCGCCGTCCACGTGCAGCCACAGCCCGCGCGATTCGCACAGCTTCCCGATCGCCTCGAGATCGTCGAACGAGCCCGTGGCGGTGGATCCCGCGGTCGCCACCACCGCCATCACGTCGCGCTTCTCCGATGCCAGCGCGTCGAGTGCCGCGCGCAGCGCGTCCACGTCCATCCGGTGATCGCGCGACGGGACCCGCACGGCGTTCTGCACGCCGAGCCCCAGCGTGCCCACCGCGCGCGACACGGCGTAGTGGGCGTGCTCCCCGTACACCACCACGGGAGGATTCGCGCCGATGCCGGCGGTCCACGCGTCCGGGCGGCACGCCGCCCGCGCCGCGAGCAGCGCCGTCTGCGTGGCCTCCGTTCCGCCCGACGTCAGCGTGCCACCGGCCCCGGGCCCGAAGCCGGCCAGCTCGCACATCCAGCGAATGACTTGCGTCTCGAGCACGGTGCCCACGGGCGACATCTCGAACACCGCCACCGACTGATTGAGCGCCGCGATGAGCGGCTCGGTCCACACGGCGGCCGGGAGCGGTGCCGAAACCTGGTGGCCGACGTAGCGCGGGTGGTAGAGATGGTTGCTCTCCGATATCACGTCGTTGCGCAGCCGCGCCATGATCTCCCCGATCGGCCGCCCGCCCCTCGGCAGCGGCTCGGCGAATCGCGCCGCCAGCGCCTCGGGCGTGTGCGCCGAGGTCACGCGCTGCGCGACGTCGCGCGTCGCGGCGAAGTATTCCGTCACCAGCTTCACGAACGCCGACGCCGTCTCCGGCGTCATGTCCCGCTCGAA
>JBJKPA010000061.1:0-2752 GCA_046706905.1 Gemmatimonadaceae bacterium | reverse complement strand
ATCGCGATGCGCCGCCCACCGATTGCGCGCCCTACGACCCGGTGGCGCCGAGCGCGCTGCCGCACGTCGCGTCGCTGGGCACGCCCGGCGACGGCGAGCTGGCCGAGACGACGCCCATGTCGGTGGTGGACGCCGACGGCAACGCGGTGTCGGTCACCAACACGCTGGGGCTCGGCTTCGGCACGGGCACGTGGGTGCACGGGGTGTTCTTCAACAGCGCGCTGTTCAACTTCGCGCGCAACGACTCCGGCCCCAACGCGTGGGGCCCGCACCGCGTGCCCGCGTCCACGATCGCGCCCACGCTCGTGCTGCGCGACGGCGCGGTGGAGATGGTCGTGGGGTGTCCCGGGTCGGCGGCGATTCCACCGGCGATCGTGGGGACGATCGTGTACCTGCTCGACTACCGCCTCGACCCGCTGGCCGCGTTGCGCATGCCGCGGATGATCCCGACGCCGGCGCGCATGCTGCGCCTCGAGGACGGGTTCGCGCCGGCGGTGGACAGCGCGGCGGCGGCCCTGGGCTACGTGGTGACGAGCGGGCCGCCCGTGGACATGGGCTTCGGCGGCGTGACGGTGATTCAGCGGATCGGCGGCCGGTGGGTGGGCGCCGCCGATCCGCGTCGCGATGGAGAAGTGCGGGGCTACTGACCGCGGCAGGAGGCAGTTCCACGCAGGACCCGAAACCGAGGAGAGGCAATGCATTCGTCAGCGACAAGATGGTGGAGCGGGGCGCTCGTGCTCCTGCTCGCCGCCGCGCCGGCGGCACTCGGCGCGCAGCAGGCGCCGGGCACGATCATGGGCACCGTGGTCGAGGGGACCACGAACGGCGTGATAGCGGGAGCGCAGGTCTTCATCCCGTCCACGCAGCAGGGCGCCATCACCAACGACCAGGGCGCGTTCACGATCGCGCGCGTGCCGAGCGGCCGCGTCGCGGTCCGCGCCCAGATGATCGGCTTCGAGCCGCAGCAGCAGGTCGTGGTCGTGCCGCCGGGCGGCACGGTCCGGGTGACCTTCACGCTCAAGCGCACGGCGGTGATGCTCACCAACGTCGTGGTGACGGCCACCGGCTCCGAGCGCGTCAAGGAGATCGGCACGGCGATGTCGGCCATCGACTCGGCGTCCATCGCCCGCGCTCCGGTCACCGACCTGCAGACGATCCTCACCGGTCGCACGACGGGTGCCACGGTGCTGGCCAACTCCGGGCAGCCGGGGGCGGGCGGCACGATTCGCCTCCGCGGCGTGAACAGCATCAGCCAGGGCAACTCGCCCATCATCTACGTGGACGGCGTGCGGATCTACAACGGCGGCACGGGCACGAGCGTCGTCGGCCGGCAGGAGACCAAGCCGTTCAACGACATCGACCCGAGCGACATCGACCACGTCGAGATCATCAAGGGGCCGGCGGCCACGACGCTGTACGGCACGCAGGCCTCGGGCGGCGTGATCCAGATCTTCACCAAGACCGGCATGGCGGGAAAGCCGCAGTGGCACGCCGAAGTCGGGCAGGGGATGAACAACATGGGGCACGTGGGGCCGAGCAGCGATCCCACCGGCCTCTTCATGAACAAGTGCAGCGGCGTCTTCACCAACGGCGCCGGCAAGACGTTCGAGGATCCGACCTGCCCCAAGAGCGGCAGCTGGCTGCGCAACGGCCCGGTCGGCCGCTACAGCGCCAACGTCCGCGGCGGCTCCGCCGACGTGACCTACTTCCTGGGCGGTAACTACGACCAGGAGGCGTCGGTCCTGCCCGAAGGCGGCAACCACGACCTCGGGTTCAACGGCAATTTCTCGTTCCGCCCCACGACCGGGTTCGAGTTCGGGCTGAACTCGCAGTACACCGCGCGGCACGTGGACTGGGTGGCCGATGGGAACAGCGCCAACGGCGCGCTGCTCAACACCTCGCGCGGCCCGAACAGCAACTTCAAGGGCGCCGGCTGCGTGGATTCGGTCGACACGTGCATCAACAACGCCACGCTCTACGGCGTCACGAGCTTCACGAAGCAGAACCACTACATCACCGGGTTCACGGCCAAGTACGACGCCGAGGGCGCGTTCAGCACCCGCCTCAACGTGGGGTACGACTACATCGACGCCACGCTGCAGAGCGAGTATCCGTTCGGCTTCCCGCGGCAGACGCTGGGCCAGATCTGGGTGACGTACCAGAACCGCTCGATGATCACGACCGATTTCGCGGCCAACTACAAGCACGCGTTCGGCGCCGACATCCAGACGACCTCGTCGGTGGGCGGCCAGATGTTCGACCAGCGGGTCACGAACACGGATCTCGAGTCGGACTACTTCGCCGGCCCGGGCATCCCCGTGCTCACGTCGGGTTCGCAGCGCCTGATCAACAGCGCGACCGACCAGCGGGTGATCAACGCCGGCTACTTCGTGCAGGAAGTCGTCGGGTGGCGCGACCGGCTGTTCGTGACCGCCGGCCTGCGCGTGGACGGCAACAGCGCGTTCGGCAAGAGCTTCGGGCTCCAGTCGTACCCCAAGCTGAGCGTGTCGTACGTGATGTCGGACGAGTCGTGGTGGCACGTCCCGCACGTCGAGACGTTCAAGCTCCGCGGCGCGATGGGCGAGTCGGGCAAGGCGCCCGGCGCGTTCGACGCCGTGCGGACGTGGGACCCGATCGCCGCCGAGAACGGCCAGCCGGCCTTCACGCCGGCGCAGATCGGCAATCCGGACCTCGGTCCGGAGCGCACGCGTGAGACCGAGGCCGGCTTCGATCTGAGCGCCTTCGAGGGGCG
>JBJKPA010000060.1:0-6959 GCA_046706905.1 Gemmatimonadaceae bacterium | reverse complement strand
CGGCCACGCTGAGCAAGGCGTGGACGACGAGCGCCGTGGACCGGTCTCCGTGCGAGAGCCGGTCAATGAGCGCGGTGAGGGCGCTGGAAGACGTGGGGTCGCTCATCGGCGGGTGAGGAAGAAGGAGCGGAGGGGGCCGGCGCCGCCGCGGCCCGTGTCCGGTTTGACCCGGGCACGGCCGGAATCGGCCTTGGCGCCGGCGCGGCCGGAATCGGGCTTCGCGCCGGGCGCCGGCTTGCCGCCCTTCCCCTTCGCGGCGGACGTATCGGCGGGCGGCTTGCACCGGTTGGCGGCGCTGTCGTCGGGCTCGGCGAGCATGCCGTACGTCTGTCCGGTGACGTGGACGGTCTTCACGCCCTTGTCGCCGAACGTGACGGTGATCTCCCGCCCGGTGGAGTAGCTGATGGCGGGCACGCAGAGCGTGGTGTCGCGCGGGGCCATGTTGTAGAACGACGACGCCGCGTCGAGGGCGACGAGCCGGCGGATCTTGGGCGACTGCGTCGAGTCGCGCGGCGGGACCGAGTCGAAGTAGGCGATGATCGTGTCGCCGCGGAGCCAGTCCTTGTCCTTGGTGTGGAATTTGACCGAATCGGGCTTGCTCTCGGCGTAGGCCTTGCCGAGGGCGTGGATCTCGCGCACGTGCTGGCCGGGCATGAGGACGTCGAGCGAATCGGCGAGCAGACTGTCGCCGGGGCTCTTGGCGGCGGCGCGCTTCGGGCCCCAGGCGATCGCCTCCTCGAGCACGTCGTTGGTCACGCGGAGATCGATCGTGTCGGCGTGGAGGATGATGTCCTGGCTGGTGGCGACGGCCTTTCCCTTGGCCAGCACGCGGCGGAGCTTGCGGTCGTGGGAGAAGAGGTCGATGAACGTGCCGACGAGGGTGAACGGGCGGGACTTGTTGCTGCCCTCGATCTTGGGATCGCGCAGGAGGTACATGATCTCCTTCTGCCCGTCGAGGAACATCGAGTCGGCGGTGGCGGAGAACTCCTGGCGGGTCATCACGACCTGGCCGCCGCCGTACACGAGGCTGTCGCCGTTCATGAAGACGTGGTTGGCGACGACGTGCATGGGGGGCAACGGGCGGCCGAGCGAGTCCTGCTGGATGAGGGTGATCGTGGGGCGTTGGTCGGCGAACACCTGGGCCAGGGGCCGGCGCACGGGGATCGGCCGGAGGTAGGTCGCCGTGGGGCCGACGAGGCGCGAGCCGTTGGGCATCGTGGCGTCGACGTGCCCGGTGGCCACGATCCGCTCCTCGTTCATGAAGTAGTTGAGGAAATCCGAATGGAGCGTGAACCGCGGCTCCTTGTAGAAGACGTGGCCCACGAGGTAGATCCGCTGCTGGTCGCCGTACTGCTCCATGCTGTCGGCGCGGAGGTCGATCTTGCGGCTGGGACAGCGGACGATGACGCCCCCGCCGATGTAGGTGTCGTACTTGCCGGTGGGCGTCTTGACGGAGTACTGCCGGGTGGAGTCGGTGTTGATGGCGTTGCAGCGCACCGGCGGCCCGGTGTCCTGGGCGCGGGCGGCGACGGGCACGGCGACGACGAGGGCCGCGAGGGCCACGCGGCAGACGGCATGCATCAGCGGTTGGGGAAGCCGGTGATGACGCCCGAGCCGCCCGCGGCGCGCAGGATGCGGATGTGCAGCAGGTTGGGATCGGTGATGAGTCCGATGCCGCGCTGGACCTTGTCGCCCTGCGTGAGCACGAACGAGGTGTCGCTGCTGATCACGTTCGTGGCCTGATTGTACTTGAGCTGCGGGGTCTCGAGACGCTCGCCCTTGGTGCTGGTGAGGACGACATGCCCCCACCCTTCCAGGACGTCGGTGCGCATGTCGTAGCGGCCGCTGTCGGCCTTCATGGTGCCGCTGGGCGCGCCGGTCGAGTCGCGGAACGCGACGTGGACGTTGCGGAGATCGAACTGCGTCTGGTCGTGGAACACGAACGCCGTGTCGGCGGTCATCGTGCCCCGCTCGATGCCCTGGTTGGTGATGATCGTGGAGACGCCGAACAGGACCTGTTCGGCGCTGTCGACGAGGGACGGGACCTTGGCGAGCGGCGGCTCGGCCGGGCGGTCGCACCCGGCGGTGGCGAGGGCGAGGGCGGCCACGGCGGCGGCGAAGCCGAGCAGCGCGGGGCGGCGGGTCATCGGACGCGGGCCCTCATCAGATCGTGGAGGTGGACGACGCCCTGCACCCGGCCGTCGTCGTCCACGACGGGCATCGCCATGATGCCGTGCTGCTCCATGCGGAAGACGACGGCACTGGCCAGCTCGTCGGCGCGGGCGGTCTTGGGGGTCCGCGTGAGCACGCGGTCGACGCTCAGCGACAGGATGTCCTCCTCGCGTTCCATCATCCGGGTGAGATCGCCGGCCGTCATGAGGCCGGCCAGGCGTTCATGGTCGTCCAGCAGGAGGGCGATGCCGCGCTTCTCGGCCAGCAGGACGATGGCCTGACGCATCGTATCACCCTTTCGCAATACCGGCAGGTCGTCGTGGAGCATCAGATCCCGCACGCGGGTGAGGAGCCGCCGGCCGAGGGCCCCGCCGGGATGCAGGCGGGCGAAGTCCTCGCGTCGGAATCCCTTGACGTCCAGCAGGGCCACGGCGAGCGCGTCGCCCAGGGCCAGCGCCACCGTGGTGCTGGTGGTGGGCGCCAGATCGTGGGGACACGCCTCCTCGCGTACCCAGCCGTCCAGCCAAAGGTCCGCCAGCCGGGCCAGCGACGAGTCGCCCTCGCCGGTGATGGCGATCAACCGCACGCCCAGGCCTTTTAAGTGTTCCAGTAATCCGAGCAGCTCCTCGGTCTCGCCGCTCTTCGAGATCAGGATGGCCACGTCGTCGGCGCCGACGATGCCCAGGTCCCCATGCACGCTGTCGGACGGATGGAGAAAGGAAGCCGGCGTGCCGGTGGAGGTGAGCGTGGCGGCGATCTTGCGCCCGATGAGCCCCGACTTGCCCACCCCCGACACGATCACGCGGCCCGTGGCGCCGGCGATCATCGTCACCGCCTCGGCAAAATGGCCGCCCAGCCGCGTCTCGGCCGTGGCCAGCGCCTCGGACTCGAGCCGGAGCACCCGGCGCCCCATGGCAACCACCTCGTCGCGCGTCATCGGGCCCCCGCCCCCGCCCCGGCCCCCTGGGCGGAGCGCTCGGCCACGTAGGCGCGCCAGAGCGTGTCCCACTCGCCGCGGGCGCGCAGCAACGCCTCGGCGAACTCGCGCACCGCTCCGTCGCCGCCGCGGCGCGTGAGGACGAGCGCGCTCTCGCGCTGGACCTCGGCCACGGCGTTGGCCGTGGCCACGCCCAGTCCCACGGCGCGCATCACCGCGAGGTCGGGAAAGTCGTCGCCCACGAACGCCACGTCGGCGGGCGCCACGCGGTGCTTCTCGAGGATCGCGGTGAGCGCGGGGAGCTTCTGGGCATTCGTCATCTGGGCCACGTCCTCGATGCCCAGCTCGGCGGCCCGCATCCGCACGCTCTCCGACACGCGGCCGGTGACGATGGCCACGCGGATCCCGGCGCGGCGCAGGAAGTGGATTCCGAGCCCGTCCTGGATGTGGTAGCGCTTGAATTCGATCGGCTCGCGACCGGCCACGCCGAGGTAGATGCCGCCGTCGGTGAGCACGCCGTCCACGTCGAGCGCGACGAGCTGGATACGCCGCGCGAGCCCCGGCTGGATCATGCGCGCACCAGGGCCCAGAGGGCGACCGCCCGCTCGACGAGGGCGTCGAGGCGCTCCAGGGGGATCATGTTGGGGCCGTCGCTCGGCGCGTGGTCGGGGTCGGGGTGGGTCTCCATGAACAGCCCCTGCGCGCCGGCGGCCACGGCGGCCAGGGCGAGCGAGGGGATGAACTCCCGCGCGCCGCCGCTCGCGCCCCCCTGCCCCCGGCCCGGCTGCTGCACGCTGTGCGTGGCGTCGAAGATGACGGGCGCGTCGCAGGCCGCGCGCATGCGCCGGAAGTCGCGCATGTCCACGACGAGGTCGCCGTAGCCGAAGAAGGTGCCGCGCTCGGTGACGGCGACCTCGGAGGGGCCGGCGCCGCGCACCTTGTCCACGGCGCCGCGCATGCCTTCGGGGTGCATCCACTGGCCTTTCTTGATGTTCACGGGCTTGCCCGTCGCGCCGGCGGCCTCGAGCAGGTCGGTCTGGCGGCAGAGGAAGGCCGGGATCTGCAGCACGTCGGCCACCTGGGCGGCCGGGGCGCACTGCTCGGGGAGATGGACGTCGGTCAGGATGCGGAGTCCGGTGGCCCGGCGCACGCGATCGAGCGCGGCCAGCCCCTCCTCGAGGCCGGGGCCGCGGTGGGCACCGGCGTTGGACCGGTTGGCCTTGTCGAACGACGCCTTGTAGACGATGCCGCCGGGCACGCGCTCGGCGAGGGCGGCGAGGTGATCGCCGACGCGCAGGTTGAGCTCGTCGTCCTCGACCACGCAGGGACCGGCGATGAGAAACAGCGCATCGGGGGGAAAGGCAGGTGCCACGTCAGTCCGCCGCCTCCACGAGTGAGCCGGCGCCGGGCGACTCGGCGCCGTGCTTGGCGCGGTACGCGGCGGCGACGAAGCCGGCGAAGAGGGGATGCGGGCGCATCGGGCGCGACTTGAGCTCGGGGTGGAACTGGCAGCCGATGTACCAGGGATGCGCGGGCAGCTCCATGATCTCGACGAGCTGGCCGTCGGGGCTCAGCCCGGTGAGGCGCAGTCCCTTCTGCACGAACATCTCGCGATAGGCGTTGGAGACCTCGTAGCGGTGGCGGTGCCGCTCGCTGACCTCGGCCACGCCGTACACCTCGGCGGCCTTGGAGCCGCGGGTGAGCCGGCAGGGGTAGGCGCCCAGCCGCATGGTGCCGCCCATGTCGGTTACGTGCTGCTGCGACTCCATGAGCGAGATCACCGGGTTGTCGCACGACGGGGCGAACTCCGAGGAGTGGCTGTCGCCCAGCCCGCAGACGTCGCGGGCGAACTCGATGATGGCCACCTGCATGCCGAGACAGATGCCGAAGAACGGCAGGCCGGATTCGCGGGCGTAGCGGATGGCCTCGACCATGCCCTCGACGCCGCGCACGCCGAAGCCGCCGGGCACGAGCAGGCCGTGGTAGCCGTGGAGCAGCTCGGCGGCCCGCTCCTGCGAGGTGAAGGCGTCGCTGGAGAGCCAGTGGATGTCCACGCCGACGTCGTTGGCGATGCCGCCGTGGATGAGGGCCTCCTGCACGCTCTTGTAGCTGTCCACGAACTCGGTGTACTTGCCGACGACCGCGATGCGCACGCGCTCGCGGGGGGCGAGCACGCGCTCGACCATGGTGCGCCAGGCGGTGAGGTCGGGGGCCGGCCGCTCGATGCCGAGGCGCTGCACGACCTTCTCGTCGAACCCCTGGTCGTGGAAGGCGAGCGGGATCTGATAGATGGTCCGCACGTCGGGGCTCTCGATGACGCAGCCGAATTCGACGTTGCAGAAGAGGGCGATCTTGCGCTTCAGCTCGTCGCTGATCGGCCGCTCCGTGCGGACGATCAGCATGTCGGGCTGGATTCCGATCTCCATCAGGTCGCGCACGGAGTGCTGCGTGGGCTTGGTCTTGAGCTCGCCGGCCGCCGCGATGTACGGAATGAGCGTGAGGTGCACGAACAGCGCGTTCTCACGCCCCACGTCGTGGCGGAACTGGCGGATGGCCTCCAGGAACGGGAGCGACTCGATGTCGCCCACGGTGCCGCCGATCTCGACGATCACGACGTCGTTGTCGGGGCCGATGCGCCGCATCGCCGCCTTGATCTCGTCGGTGATGTGCGGGATGACCTGCACCGTGGAGCCGAGGTACTCGCCGCGGCGTTCCTTGGTGATGACGTTGAGGTAGATGCGGCCGGTGGTGACGTTGTTGGCCTGGGAGAGCGCGCGGTCGATGAACCGTTCGTAGTGCCCGAGGTCGAGGTCGGTCTCGGCGCCGTCGTCGGTCACGAACACCTCGCCGTGCTGGAACGGCGACATCGTGCCGGGATCCACGTTGATGTACGGATCGAACTTCATCATCGTGACCCGCAGCCCGCGCTCGACGAGCAGCCGGCCCAGCGACGCCGCGGCGATGCCCTTGCCGAGCGAGGAAACCACGCCGCCCGTGACGAAGATGTACTTCGTGGTGTGCTGGCCCGCGGTGGATGGCATCAGTGAGTTCCCGGGTTGAAGTTCGTCCATTCGGCGTTGGCCCGCGCGAGATCGTCTTCGGTGTCGATACCGGCCAGCCCCGCATCGGCCACGCACGCCACGCCGATCGCGATGCCCGCCGCCAGCGGGCGGAGCTGCTCCAGCCGCTCGATACGCTCGAGCGGGTGCGGAGCGAGCGCCACCCAGCGGCCCAGCGCCTCGCGCGCGTACGCATATACGCCCACATGCCGCCAGATCCGGTCGCGGAGTTGCGGGGCGTCGGTGCGATCGCGCAGGAAGGGGATGGCCGCTCTGGAAAAATACATGGCGCGTCCATCGTCGGCCGCCACGACCTTGACCACGTTGGGATCCATGAGCACGTCGAGGCCGCCCATCACGGCGGCCGTGCCCACGGGGAAGCCGCGCTCGCCCACCATGTCCAGCGCGCCCCGCAGCGCCTCGAGGGACACGAAAGGCTCGTCGCCCTGCACGTTGAGCACGGCGTCGAAGGCGGCGAACTCGGGCCGAGCGACGACCTCGGCCACGCGGTCCGTGCCCGAAGGGTGGTCGGGCGCCGTCATCACGACCTCACCGCCGGCGTCGAGGACCGCGGTGGCCACCTCGTCACTGTCCGTGGCCACGACGGCCCGGTCTGCGACGTCCGCTTCCCGCACGCGCTCGAGTACGCGGACGACGAGGGGGAGGCCGGCGAGGAGGCGGAGGGGTTTGCGGGGGAGGCGCGTCGCGCCCAGACGAGCTGGGATGACGGCGAGCGTCCTCATGGGCGGCGCCAGGCCGCGCAACCGGCCGCAAGATTCACGCCAGCCAAT
>JBJKPA010000059.1:0-12146 GCA_046706905.1 Gemmatimonadaceae bacterium | reverse complement strand
CGCACGCCGGCCTTGGCGAACTCCACGGCCAGCGGGAGCCCGACGTAGCCGAGCCCGATGACGCCCACCACGACTTCCCGTCGCTCGATCTTGTCCAGCAGTGCCTGCTTGCTCATTTCACACTCCGTAAAACGACCGAATTCCGGCCACCACTTCGTCCAGTTGTGCCACCGTCAGCTCGGGGTAGATCGGCAGCGAGAGCACCTCGTGCGCCGCGCGCTCCGCCTCGGGGCAGGCCCCGGCCTCGTAGCCCAGATAGGCGAAGCAGGGCTGGAGGTGGAGCGGCAGCGGATAGTAGATCGACGTGCCGATCCCCCGCCCCTTGAGATGCGCCTGCAGGTCGTCGCGACGCTGGCAGCGCAACGTGTATTGGTTGAAGATCGACTCGTTGGCCGCGTCCACGAACGGCGTCACCACCTGCAGCACGTCGGCCAGCGCGTTGGAATAGTAGGCCGCGTTGCCACGGCGCTTCTCGCTCCACGCCGCGAGGTGCGGCAGCTTGGCCGAGAGCACGGTGGCCTGCAGCGCGTCGAGGCGGCTGTTGTAGCCCACCTCGTCGTGGAAATACTGCCGCGACCCGCCGTGCATGCGGAGCCGGCGCAGCCGGTCGGCGAGATCCTTGTCCTGCGTCACCATCATCCCGCCGTCGCCGTAGCCGCCCAGGTTCTTCGACGGGAAGAAGCTGAAGGTGCCGATCGTGGCCAGCTCGCCCGCCATCCGGCGGACGCCGTCGATCATCCGGCTGGCGCCGATGGACTGCGCGGCGTCCTCGATGATCGGGATCCCACGGGCCACGGCGGCGATGCGCTCGATCGGGGCCATCTGCCCGAACAGGTCCACCGGGACGATGGCCTTGGTCTGGGCGGTGATGGCGCGCTCGACGGCCTCGACCGAGATGTTGAAGGTGTCGGGCTCGATGTCCACGAACACCGGCGTGGCGCCCACGTTGTGGATGGTGCCGGCGGTGGCGAAGAAGGTGAACGGGGTGGTGATGACCTCGTCGCCGGGGCCCACGTCGAGGGCGCGGAGGGCGAGGAGGAGCGCGTCGGTCCCGCTGGCGCAGCCGACGGCGTAGGGGGTATGGGAGAGCTCGGCGACTTCCTTCTCGAGGCGCTCGACCGGGGCCCCGAGAATGAACAACTGCGAATCCACCAGCTCGAGCACCGACTGCACGACCTCGTCCTTGATCGTGGCGTGCTGCGCGCGGAGGTCCAGTAGAGGGACAGGCATGTTGGTCTCGGATGTATAGTGCTGCAAACCTAAGGAACTCTTAAACTTCGCGGGTGTCGGGAGCCCAGTCAATTCGGTGCGTCGGTATGTCGGTGAGTCGGTACCACGGTCCACTGCAAACTGCGTTCCGCGACGGCGCCCCTTGGCGCCCTCCCACCGAGTTACTGATTCACCGACTCACCGACTCACGCTGAGCGGCAACGGTACCGTCTCCCCCGTCTTCGCCGACTCATACATGGCGAGAATCAGCTCCAGCGACTTCCGCCCCGCCCGGCCGTCGGTGTCCGCCTTGGCCTCGCCCCGCAGGACGGCCAGGACGTTGGCGTAGTACCCCAGATGCCCGAAGCCGTACACGTTGGGCGGATTCGTGCTCACCGACTCGACCAGCTTGTCGTCGTCGTCGTACTCGGCGAACTGCCAGTGCTCGACCTTGTTCACGGCCGTGCCCCCGATCTTCACGGATCCTTTCTCCCCGAGGATCGTGATCGACCCCTCGAGGTTGCGGGGATAGGTGAGGACGTTGACCTCGATCACGCCGAGGGCCCCGGAGCGGAATTTGAGCACGGCGGCGCCCGAATCCTCGGCCTCGATCTGGCGGGCCTGGGTGGCGGTCTTGGCGACCACGCTCTCCACCGGCCCGACGAGCCACTGGATGAGGTCCACGTAGTGCGAGGCCTGGTTCATGATCGCCCCGCCGTCGAACTCCCAGGTGCCGCGCCAGGGCGCCGCGTCGTAGTACTCCTGGGGGCGCTGCCAGCGGACGGTGACGTTGGCCATGTAGATGCGGCCGAACCGGCCGCGGTCCACGGCCCGCCGCAGGAGCTGGATGGGCGGGTTGAGCCGGTTCTGCTTGACCACGAACAGCTGGACGCCGGCGGCGTCGCAGGCCTCGACCAGCTCGTCGGCCGCGGCGAGCGAGGTCGCCATCGGCTTCTCGCTCAGCACGTGCTTCCCGGCCCGCGCCGCGAGCACGCCCTGCGGGCCGTGGAGCCCCGACGGCGTGCACAGCGCGACGATGTCGCAGCGGGCCGTCTTCAGCATCTCCTCGTACGAGGTGAACCAGGGGACCCCGTGGGCCTCGCCGGCCTCGCGCGCCCGGGCCTCGTCCACGTCGCACACGGCGCTCAGGGTGAGGCCGTCGGTCTTCGCGACGGCGTCGAAGTGGTTCTTGCTGATGCGCCCGCAGCCGACGAGCGCGAGGTCGAAGGTCCGGTGGGTCATGAGAGCACGCTCACGTGCCGCGCGCCGGCGCGGGACGGATCCCGTCGCCGTGGCGCTCGTAGGTGGTCCCGCACGCCGCGCAGGCACCGGCGCCCGCGTCCGGGAGCCGCTCCCCGCACTGGCACATCCAGCCGATCCGCCGCGCCGGGACGCCCGCGACCAGGGCGTAGGGCGCCACGTCCTTCGTCACCACCGCGCCGGCGCCCACGAACGCGTACTCGCCCAGCGTCACGCCGCACACGATGGTCGCGTTGGCCCCGATCGACGCCCCGCGCTTCACCCGCGTCGTGCGGTACTCGTGCTTGCGCGAGACGTGGCTGCGCGGGTTCATGACGTTGGTGAACACCATGGACGGCCCGCAGAACACGTCGTCCTCGAGGATCACGCCCTCGTAGATCGAGACGTTGTTCTGGATCTTGACGTTGTCGCCGATCGCGACGCCGTTCATCACGACCACGTTCTGCCCCAGGCTGCACCGTTCGCCGATCACGGCCCCGCCCATCACGTGGCAGAAGTGCCAGATCCGCGTGCCGGCCCCGACCCGGGCGCCCTCGTCGACGTATGACGATTCGTGGATGAACGGCGCGTCGCTCATGCGTCCACCTTCAGCTCGGCCTGCCACTCCTGGAGCGACTTCACCGTCGCCCGCCGCGACCGCAGCGCCAGCACGGCGTCGCTCGCCGCGCTCGCCGCCGACATCGTGGTCGTGTAGGCGACGTGGTTCCGGATCGCCGCTTGCCGCAGCGTGTAGTCGTCGCGCTGGGCGTGCTTGCCCAGCGGCGTGTTGACCAGGAGCTGCACGGCGCCGTTGAGGATGAGATCGTGACAGTTGGGCCGCCCCTCGTGCACCTTGAACACCGGATCGGCCGGAATCCCGCGCTGCCGCAGGTAGCGCGCCGAGCCGCGCGTGGCGAGGAGCTTGAATCCCATTTCCTGGAACCGCCGCGCGATCGGCGTCACCGTCGGCTTGTCCGAGTCGTTGACCGTGACGAGGATCGTCCCCTCGAGCGGCAGCCCGTTGCCCGCCGCGAGCTGCGCCTTGGCGAAGCTCGTGCCGAACGAATCGGAGATCCCCATCACCTCGCCCGTGGAGCGCATCTCGGGGCCGAGGATCGGGTCGGTGCCCGGGAACTTGGTGAACGGGAACACCGCCTCCTTCACCGACACGTACGCCGGCGCCACCTCGTCGGTGAACCCGACGTCGTCCAGCGTCTCGCCCATCATGAGCCGCGCGGCGAGCGAGGCCAGCGGCACGCCGATGGCCTTCGACACGAACGGCACGGTGCGGCTGGCCCGCGGGTTCACCTCGAGCACGTACACGACGTGGTCCTTGATCGCGTACTGCACGTTCATGAGCCCCACCACGCCCAGCGCCCGCGCCATCGCCGCCGTCTGCTCGCGCATCACCTCCATGTCCTGCTCGGTCACCAGATACGGCGGCAGCACGCACGCCGAGTCGCCGGAGTGGATGCCCGCGTCCTCGATGTGCTGCATGATGCCGCCGATCACGACCCGCGAGCCGTCGGAGATCGCGTCCACGTCCACCTCGAACGCGTCCTCGAGGAACCGGTCGATGAGCACCGGCCGCTCCTCCGACACCCCGGCCGCCGTCTCGAAGTAGCGTTCCAGCGACGCCGGGTCGTACACGATCTGCATCGCCCGGCCGCCCAGCACGTACGACGGGCGCACGAGCACCGGATAGCCGATCCGCTCGGCCGCCGCCAGCGCCTCCTCGACGCTCGTCGCCGTGCCGTTCGGCGGCTGGGTGAGCCCCACCTCGCGGGCGATCTTCTCGAACCGGCGCCGGTCCTCGGCGATGTCGATCGCGTCGGGCGAGGTGCCGAGGATCTTCACGCCCGCGGCCTCGAGCGGACGAGTGAGCTTGAGGGGCGTCTGCCCGCCGAGCTGCACCACCACGCCCTCGGGCTGCTCGCGCTCCACGATCTCGAGCACGTCCTCGAGGGTGAGCGGCTCGAAGAACAGCTTGTCCGAGGTGTCGAAGTCGGTGGACACCGTCTCGGGGTTCGAGTTGATCATGATCGTCTCGTACCCCTGCTCGCGGAGCGCGATCGCGGCGCGCACGCAGCAGTAGTCGAACTCGACGCCCTGCCCGATCCGGTTGGGCCCGCTGCCCAGGATGACGACCGACTTCCGGCCCGACCGCGGCGCCTCGGACTCGTCGTCGTAGCAGCTGTAGAGGTACGGCGTGGACGACGGGAACTCGCCGGCGCAGCTGTCCACCATCTTGTACGAGGGGCGGACGCCGAGCGTCCAGCGGTGCGCGCGGACGTCGGCTTCCGTCTCGCCGCGCAAAGCGGCGAGCTGGCGGTCGGAGAAGCCCATGCGCTTCATGCGCCGCATCTCGAAGGCGCCCACCGTGGCGAGCTTCGCGTACCACCGCTCGGCCTCCACCAGCTCGTGGAGCTGCTGCAGGAACCAGGGGTCGATGCGCGTCGCCTCGGCCACGTCGGCCACCGACATGCCGCTCAGGAAGCCGCGCTTGATCTGGAAGATCCGCTCGGGGGTGGGCATGCGGAGCGCGCCCGCCAGCGCCGCCTGGCTCTCGTCTGGGAGCCGGTCGTCGGCCGGCTTGGCGGCCACCGCCCAGCCCGGGCGGCCCGTCTCCAGCGCGCGGAGCCCCTTCTGCATCGCCTCCTTGAACGTCCGCCCGATCGCCATCGCCTCGCCCACCGACTTCATCTGCGTCGTGAGGTACGGGTTGGCGTCGGGGAACTTCTCGAACGCGAAGCGCGGGATCTTCACGACCACGTAGTCGAGCACCGGCTCGAAGCTCGCCGGCGTGGTCTTCGTGATGTCGTTGGGGATCTCCTCCAGGCGGTAGCCCACGGCCAGCTTGGCGCCGATGCGCGCGATGGGGAACCCGGTCGCCTTGGACGCCAGCGCCGAGGAGCGCGACACGCGCGGATTCATCTCGATCACCAGCATCTCGCCGTCCTGCGGGTTCACGGCGAACTGGATGTTGCACCCGCCGGCCTCGACGCCGACCTCGCGGATGATCGCCACGGCCGCGTCGCGCATGACCTGGTACTCGCGGTCGGTGAGCGTCATCGCCGGCGCCACGGTGATCGAGTCGCCGGTGTGGACCCCCATCGGATCCACGTTCTCGATCGAGCAGACGATCACGACGTTGTCGGCGTGATCGCGCATGACCTCCAGCTCGAATTCCTTCCACCCGATCACGCTCCGCTCGACCAGCACCTGCGTGGTCGGGGACTCGTCGAGCCCGCGGCGCACGGTGTCCTCGAACTCGTCGCGGTTGTAGGCGATGCCGCCACCCGTGCCGCCCAGCGTGTACGAGGGACGGATGATCGCCGGGAAGCCCGTGTCCTCGACGATCGCCAGCGCCTCGTCGAACGTGGTCGCGATCCCGCCCCTGGCCACGGCCAGTCCGATGCGCGCCATCGCCTCGCCGAACAGCTTGCGGTCCTCGGCGATCGCGATCGCGCGCTGCTTGGCCCCGATCAGCTCCACGCCGTGCTTCTCGAGGACGCCCGATTCGGCCAGCGCCATGGCCACGTTGAGCGCCGTCTGGCCGCCCATCGTGGGCAGCAGCGCGTCGGGCTGTTCGCGCTCGATGATCAGCTCCACGAATGCGGGCGTGACCGGCTCGATGTAGGTGCGGTCGGCCACTTCCGGATCGGTCATGATCGTGGCCGGGTTGGAGTTCACGAGGATGACCTCGTAGCCCTCCTCCTTGAGCGCCTTGGCGGCCTGGGTCCCGGAGTAGTCGAACTCCGCCCCCTGCCCGATCACGATCGGGCCGGAGCCGATGACGAGGATGCGATGGATGTCAGAGCGTCGCGGCATGAAGCAGGTCGTCGATGATGTCGTCTCGGGCGTGGCGCGGCCGCCACCCCGTGGCCTGGATCAACTTCTCGGGGCTGCCCACGAGGGCGGGCACGTCCGCCGCGCGCTGCAGCGAGGGGTCGCTCAGAATCTCGGCCGACACCCCCGCCCGATCCAGCACGCGCTCGGTCAAATCTCGCACCCGCACCCCCTCCCCGCTGCAGACGTTGTAGGCCTCGCCCGCCACCCCGCGCTCGAGCAGCGCCAGGTAGGCCTCCACGACGTCGGCCACGTGAAGATAGTCGCGAATCGTCTCGCCGTTACCGATGTGGACGGTGTCGCGGGCCCCGCGGCGGATGGCCACCACGCGGTGGACCAGCGCGGGGAGCAGGAAGTGCTCGTCATGCCCCACGCCGGAGTGGTTGAAGCTCCGCGTGGCCACGACCCGGACGCCCTCGGCGCGGAAGGCCTGGAAGGCCGCGACCTCCTGGGCCGCCTTCGAGGCGGCGTAGACCGTGAGCGGGCGCTGCTCGACCGTCTCGCGGAGCGGCAGCTCGGCCGGATCGTGGCGCCCGTACTGCTGGGCGCTCCCGGCGACGAGGATCCGCGGGTCGAGGGCCCCCGCGTGGCGGCGCCGGCCGATCTCCGAGAGCAGCGTCACGGCCCCCACCACGTTCACCGACCAGGCCTCGGCGGGGGCGTCGGCGGCGCTCGGGAGATAGCTGATCCCGGCCAGGTGGACGACGGCGTCGGGGCGGCTGGCGTCGAGGGCGGCGGCCACGTCCTGCCGCGCCCGGATGTCCATCGTGAGCCAGTGGATGGCGTCGTGCTCGCGGGGCGCCAGGACGCGCGACACCGGCAGGCCGACCCCGGCGGCGTAGACTTCCCAGCCGCGCTCGAGCATCGCGCGGCCGATCCACTGGCCGACGAACCCGGCTCCGCCGGTGATCAGTGCGCGCTGGGTCACTTCCGGCCGAGCGGCGCGTGACGGTCCATGTCGGCCCGCACCATCATCTCGATCAGCTCGGCGAACCCGACCTTCGGCTCCCAGCCGAGCTGGCGCCGGGCCTTGCCCGGATCGGCCACCAGGAGGTCGACCTCGGCGGGACGGAAGAAGCGCTCGTCCTGCACGACGTAGTCGCGGTAGTCGAGCCCCACGGCGCCGAAGGCGGCCTCGCAGAGCTGGCGCACCGACCAGGTGTGCCCGGTGCCGATGACGAAGTCGTCGGGGGCGTCCTGCTGGAGCATGCGCCACATGGCGTCCACGTAGTCGCCGGCGTAGCCCCAGTCGCGGCGGGAGTCGAGGTTGCCGAGGCGCAGCTCCTTGGCGAGGCCGAGTTTGATGCGCACGGCGCCGTCGGTGACCTTGCGGGTCACGAACTCGAGGCCGCGGCGCGGACTCTCGTGGTTGAACAGGATGCCGGAGACGGCGTAGAGGCCGAAGCTCTCGCGGTAGTTGACCGTGATCCAGTGACCGTAGACCTTGGCCACGCCGTACGGGCTGCGGGGGTAGAAGGGCGTGGACTCGCGCTGCGGGGATTCCTGGACCTTGCCGAACATCTCGCTGGAGCTGGCCTGGTAGAAGCGGGCCTTGGGAGCGGCCTTCTTCACGGCCTCGAGCATGCGGGTGACGCCGAGGGCGGTGAACTCGCCGGTGAGGACGGGCTGGGTCCAGGAGGTCTGGACGAAGCTCTGGGCGGCGAGGTTGTAGACCTCGTCGGGCTGGACCTGGCCGACGACGTCGGTGAGGGAGGTCTGGTCGAGGAGGTCGGCGGAGACGAGCTCGATGCGGTCGATGAGGTGGGCGATGCGCTCGTAGGGGGTGGTGGAGCTGCGGCGCACGATGCCGATGACGCGGTAGCCCTTGTCGAGCAGGAACTCCGCGAGGTAGGACCCGTCCTGGCCGGTGATGCCGGAAATCAGCGCGGTGGGCATGGTTGGTCGGTTAGACGGTAGGACAGTAGGACGGTAGGACCGTGGGACGGTGAACGGCGGAGCCCGCTAGCGAGTTTGCCGTCATGCCGTCCTACCATCCTACCGTCCTACAGAAAAAAAGGGGGCCGCGATGCGGACCCCCCGATTCGCGGCGAACGGAGCCACGGTTCACGCCGCGTTGCCACGGGGCGCCCGCTTGACCTTGCCGGCGTGGAGGCAGCGCGTGCAGACCTTGACCTTCACGATCTTGCCGTCGGGTGCGACGATCCGGACGACCTGGAGGTTGGGCTTCCAGGTCCGGCGGGTCTTGTTGTTGGCGTGGGAGACGTTGTTGCCGAAGGCCACGCCCTTCTCGCACACGTAGCAGCGGTTTCTCTGGATTGCCATGGGTCAGCCCTCGATCAGCTCGATGCGCGCCATCTCCGCCCCGTCGCCCTTGCGATGGCCGGTCTTGAGAATGCGCGTATATCCGCCGGGACGCTTGGCGTAGCGGGGTCCCAGCTCCTGGAACAGCTTGTCGGCCGCCGCCCGCTTCTGGATGTCGCGGCCGGCCAGGCGCCGCGCGTGCAGCGTGCCCGACTTGGCCTTGGTGATCAGTTTCTCGACGAACGGCCGCAGCTCCTTGGCCTTGGCTTCGGTCGTCTCGATCGCGCCCTGCTCGATGAGCGAGGTCGCGAGGTTGCGCATGAGCGCGCGCTTCTGTTCGCCGGTGCGGCGCAGCGCGCGCCCGGCCTTCGCATGCCGCATCGCCTACTCCTCCATGTCGTCGGGCGCCGCCGCGGCGGCCCGGCTCGGCGGGGTGCCCCAATCGAGCACGCGCACTCCTTCGCCGTTCTCTTCGAAGCGCATCCCGAAATTCAACCCTTCGCGCTCGAGCAGATCGGCGATCTCCTGGAGCGACTTCTTCCCGAAATTCTTCACCTGCAGGATCTGGCTCTCGGTCTGGCGAACGAGATCGCCCAGCGAGCGGATGCTCGAGTTCTTGAGCGAGTTCACCGAGCGGACCGACAGCTCGAGGTCGTCGATCGGCGTCTTGAGCAGCTGGGCCAGCCGCGCCGCGTCGCCGTCGGTGGACTCGGCCGTCGCGGCCAGCGGGGCCGACGTGTGCGAGCCGAAGTCCACGAAGTACTGGAAGTGCGACTGGGCCAGCGCGGCCGCGTAGCTCACGGCCTCCGACGGCGAGATCGTGCCGTTGGTCTCCACGGTGAGCGTGAGGCGGTCGTAGTCGGTGCGCTGGCCGACGCGCGTCTCGGCCACGTGGAAGTTCGCGCGGCGGACGGGATTGTAGATCGCGTCGATGCGCACGAGGTCCACCGGACGCCCGCGGTCGAGCGGATGCTGGTCGGCCTCGACGTAGCCGCGGCCCTTGTTGACGTACAGGTCCATCGTCAGCTCACGGTCGTCCTGCAGCGTGAGGATGTGGTGCGCGGGATCGATGACCCGGACGCCGCTCGCCGACTGGATGTCGGCCGCGGTGACGACGCCGGCCTTGGACCGTGCGACGTGGACCACCGCCTCCTCGACCTCGTCGTCCAGCATCAGGGTGAGCGTCTTCAGGTTGCCGATGATCTGGTGGACGTCCTCGACCACGCCGGCGATGGTCTGGTGCTCGTGCACCACACCGTCGATGCGGAAGGCCCAGACGGCCGAGCCGCGCAGCGAGGAGAGCAGCATGCGCCGCATGGCGTTGCCGAGCGTGTGGCCGAAGCCGCGCTCGAGCGGCTGGAGCCGGAACTCGGCCGCATTGGGGTTGTCATCGCGCGTCGTCGCTTCGACGAGCTGCGGGCGGACGAGTCCGCGGAGATCGATGGTATTCGTCATGTGTGTCGTTGTCCTGGTCCGACCGGGCGAACCCGGCGTCGCTCTGCCCCGCCCCTAACGCGCGGCAGACTCGAATGGGAGTTAGGGTCCCGACCTGTGCCCTGCTCCGCCGCACCGCTCCCCGTGAGTCGGTGAGTCGGTGAGACGGTTGGTCGGTGAACGGCGGTGTCCGGAGTCGTTTCCAACTCACTGACGCACCGACTCACCGACGCACTGCCTACTTCGAATAGAGCTCCACGACCAGCTGCTCCTGCGCCGCGATCGGAATGTTGGGGCGCGAGGGGCGCTCCAGCATCCGGCCGCTGAACGTGTCCTTGTCCACGGCCAGCCAGGAGAGCGCGCCGCCGCGGCCCGACTGCTCCATGGCCGCCTGCACGCTCACCAGCTCGCGCGACTTCTCGCGCACGCGGACTTCCTGCCCGGGCTGCACGATGAAGCTGGCCACGTCCACCGTCTTGCCGTTGACCTCGACGTGACGGTGGCGGATGAGCTGGCGGGCCGCCTTGCGGCTGGCCGCGAATCCCATCCGGTAGACGAGGTTGTCCAGCCGGCTCTCGAGCGTCGCCAGCAGGTTGTGGCCGGTCACGCCGGGCAGCGAGGCGACCTTGTAGAACACGTTGCGGAACTGCTGCTCCCCGAGCCCGTAGATGCGCTTGATCTTCTGCTTCTCACGGAGCTGCTTGGCGTACTCCGACGCCTTGCGGCGGCGGGCCTGGCTCTGGCCGTGCTGGCCGGGCGCGTAGGGGCGCCGCTCCACGGGGCACTTCTCGGTGAAGCACTTGGTGCCCTTGAGGAACAGCTTGGTGCCTTCGCGGCGGCAGAGCTTGCAGCTCGCTCCCAGATAGCGGCTCATCGCTCAGACTCTCCGACGCTTGGGGGGACGGCAGCCGTTGTGCGGGATCGGCGTCACGTCCTTGATCGACTTGACCTGGAGGCCGGCCGCGGCGAGCGCCTGGATGGCCGACTCGCGCCCGCTGCCCGGGCCCTGCACGCGCACGTGCACCCGCTTGACGCCGAGGCTCAACGCCTCGCGCGCGCACTGCTCCGACGCGACCGTGGCCGCGAACGGGGTGCTCTTCTTGGAACCCTTGAACCCGGCCTTGCCGGCCGAGCCCCACGACACCGCGTTGCCGTGCGCGTCGGTGATCGTGATGACCGTGTTGTTGAACGTGGCGTTCACGTGGGCGATCCCTTCCGCCTCCACGACGCGCTTCGATTTCTTCCCAGTCGCCATAGGATTACTTGGTTACCTTCTTCTTGCCCGCGATCGCGCGGCGCGGCCCCTTCTTGGTCCGGGCGTTGGTGTGCGTCCGCTGGCCGCGCACCGGCAGGCCGCGGCGATGCCGGATCCCGCGGTACGACCCGATGTCCATCAGCCGCTTCACGTTCATCGCCACCTCGGTGCGCAGCGCGCCCTCGACCTTGTGGTCGCGCTCGATCACCTGACGCAGCTTGTTCACGTCGGCGTCCGACAGATCCCGCACGCGCAGCGCCGGGTCGATCCCCGCCTTCTGCACGATCGCGGCCGCCGTGTGGCGGCCGATGCCGAAAATGTAGGTCAGGCCGATCTCGACCTTCTTCTCACGAGGGAGATCGACGCCACTGATACGCGCCATGGATTAGCCCTGCCGCTGCTTGTGCTTAGGGTTGCGCTTGCAGATGATGCGGATGACGCCGTTGCGCTTGATCACCTTGCAGTGCTCGCAGATCGGCTTCACGCTGCTGCGTACTTTCACGGGTGCTCCGGTCCGGACGAATACAGAACTCAGAATTTCCTAGCCAGACCTTAACAGTAACGGGGGCCTTAACTTGACGCAAGCTCGCTGAGCACCCGCTGCATCGCCTCCCGGCGATCCTCAGCCCCCGTCACCGCCCGCCCCAGAATCGCGTACCGCGCCCCGGCCCGCGCCGCGCCCGCCGGCGTCACCACCCGCGCCTGATCGTCCGCCGATCCGCCCGACAGCCGCACCCCCGGCACGAGCGTCGCCAGCCTGTCCCCGAACCGCTCCCGCACCTGCGCTGCCTCCTGGCCGCTGCACACCACCCCGTGCAGCCCCGCCCCGGCCGCCGTCTCCGCCAGCCGCAGCACCTCGGCGCCCACGTCCAGCTCCGCCGCGTCCCGCCCCCAGCTC
>JBJKPA010000058.1:0-2909 GCA_046706905.1 Gemmatimonadaceae bacterium | reverse complement strand
GCGCGGGCCCAGCTCGCCACGCTGTCGCTCCCCGGCGCCGATACCATCGCCGCCGCCCCGCGGCTGTTCGCGCAGACGGCCGGCGTCGTGGACTCGCTGCGCCCGGTCACCCTCCAGCTCGACATCGCCACCGACCAGGGCTTCGGCAATCTCGTCTACAGCGCGTCGCGCACGGGCGACACGGCGACCTTCCTGCTTCCGCGGCTCCTCCCCGCCGGCGCCACCGTGTATTTCCGCCTGCGCGGCGTCGCCGCCTCCGGCCGCCAGTTCTCCCAGGAGGTGAGTTCGCCCAAGGTCGTCGGCCCCTGGCTCACCCTGCTCTCGCCCAACGGCTACAACAACGTGTCGGTGGCCACGGCCCGTCCGACCTTCGTGTGGCACGCCACGCCCGTCACGGGCCCCCCCGGCCCCTGGGTGTTCGCGCTCAGCGTGGTCAACGCGCAGACCGGCGTCGTCGAGTTCTTCACGCAGTACCTCGGCGACACGACCTACACGCCCCCCGCGGACCTGCTCCAGGCCCAGACCTCGTACACCTGGAACGTGGTCGGCCGGCTCCCCAACGGATCGCCGCTCGACACCGCCTACGCCCAGAGCAACGCCACCTTCGTCATCCTCGGCACGGCGCGCACGACGCTGCTCTATCAGAACTTCCCGAACCCCTTCCCCACGCCCTCGTCGCCCGTCACCTGCATCTGGTTCGACCTCGCCAAGTCCGACCGCGTGCGGCTCGGCATCTACGACCTGCGCGGCAATCCGGTGAAGACGATCCTCCCGTCGGCCGACCAGTCGGGCTCGCTCGCCGCCGGCGAGTACGGACGCAACGCCGACCAGGGACAGTCGGGGTGCGACCCCACGTACCAGTGGGACGGCACCGACGCCGAAGGCCACGTCGTGCCGCCGGGCGTGTACTTCGTGCGGCTCCGCGCCAACGGGAAGGACCTCGTCAAGAAGATCGTCTTCCTGGGACGCTGATGCGGCTCACGGCGCTCGGCACCGGCACCATCGCCCTCTCCCCGGCGCGGGCCTGCTCGGGTTATTTCGTCGACGCCGGCGAGGTCCGGCTGCTCATCGACTGCGGGAGCGGCGTCACGCGGCGGCTCGCCGAGTTGGCGCTCCCCTGGCCGGACATCACGCACGTCGCGCTGTCGCACTTCCACGTCGACCACCACGGCGACCTGCCCACCCTGCTCTTCGCCTGGAAGTACGGCCTCCTGCCGCCGCGGAGCGCCCCGCTCACCCTGGTCGGCCCGGCGGGCACCGCCGACCTCCTGGGCCGGCTGGCCGCCGCCTACGGGCCCTGGGTGCTGGACCCGGGGTTCCCGGTGACGGTGGTCGAGCTCGCGGCGGGGTCCCCCCTGGGCCTGGGGGTCGACGTGGCCCTCGAGGCCTTCATGGTTCCCCAAACGGCGGAGAGTGTGGCATATTCCGTTACGGCAGGAGGGCACCGCCTGGTCTATACCGGGGACACGGGGTTCGACCCCGCGCTCGCGGCGTGGGCCCGGGGGTGCGACGTCCTGCTGTGCGAGTGTTCGCTTCCTGAGGCCATGGCCATTCCGGAGCACCTGACGCCGGAGCAGTGCGGCGCGCTCGCGGAACTGGCGGCACCCGGTCGGTTGGTGCTCACGCACCTCTATCCGCCGGTGGAAGACGTGGACCTCTCGGCCGCGGTCGCGGCGCGATACTCCGGTCCCTGCACCGTCGCTCGCGACGGGTGGGAGACTGACATCTGAAGGAGCGGACATGCTGGTCGTGATGCAGCACGGGGCGACGCAGGCGCAGATCGATCGCGTCGCCGAAGTGATCGAGGAGATGGGCTATCAGGCGCGGCCCATGCCGGGCGAGCAGCGCACGGCGGTGGGGCTCGTCGGCAACGACGGGCGTGTGGACGCGTCGCGCATCGAGGCGCTGGAGGGCGTGGCCGAGGTCATCCACGTCTCCAAGCCGTACAAGCAGGTCTCCCGCGAATGGCAGCCCGAGAACACGGTGGTGACGATCGCCCCCGGGGTGTCGTTCGGCGGCCCGGACGTGGCGATCATCGCCGGCCCCTGCTCGGTGGAGAGCGAGCACCAGATCGTGACCGCGGCCCGCGCCGTGCGCGCCGCCGGCGCCTCGGCGCTCCGCGGCGGGGCGTTCAAGCCGCGCAGCTCGCCGTACGCCTTCCAGGGGCTGGGCAAGAAGGGGCTCGCCATGCTCGCCCTCGCCAAGCGCGAGACGGGACTGCCGGTGGTGACCGAGGCGCTGGACGAGGAGGGCGCCCACCTCGTGGCCGAGATCGCCGACTGCATCCAGATCGGCGCCCGCAACATGCAGAACTATTCGCTGCTCCGCGCCGTGGGCCGCATGAACAGGCCGGTGCTGCTCAAGCGCGGCATGGCGGCCACGATCACGGATCTCCTGATGAGCGCCGAGTACATCCTGGCCGAAGGGAACAACCAGGTCATCCTCTGCGAGCGGGGCATCCGCAGCTTCGACACCACGACGCGCAACCTGTTCGATCTCACGGCCGTGCCGGTGGTGCAGAAGCTGTCGCATCTGCCGATCATCGCCGATCC
Source organism: Gemmatimonadaceae bacterium (assembly GCA_046706905.1). GTDB lineage: Bacteria > Gemmatimonadota > Gemmatimonadetes > Gemmatimonadales > Gemmatimonadaceae > JAGWRI01. Next base: position 357 of record JBJKPA010000058.1, on the reverse strand, counting down.
GAGCCACGGGACGGGGCTGCGCGACAAGGTGACGCCCATGGCCCGGGCGGCGATCGCCGCCGGCGCGGACGGCGTCATCATCGAGGTGCACCCGACGCCGGACCGTGCGCTCTCCGACGGCGGGCAGTCGCTCTTTCCCGAGCAGTTCGCGCGGCTGGTGACCGAGATCCGCGCCATCGCCCAGGCGATCGGCCGGACGGTGCTGCCCACGCCGGGAACGGCGCCGGTGTCGGTCGGGTAGGACCACGGAACGCCGCGCGCCGCGCGGCGTTCGCACGTCGAGGACCCCGCATGCTCCGTGTTTCGCTCATCGCCGCCGCGGCGCTCGCCGCCGTCCGGCCCGCTCCGGCGCAGGAC
>JBJKPA010000057.1:0-7472 GCA_046706905.1 Gemmatimonadaceae bacterium | reverse complement strand
CCGCGGGCCCCAGCAGTGCGGCGCGTCCGGCTGGAACACGATCTCGCCCGTCCACTTCGGCGACGTCGTCTTGCTCAGGAAGTCATAGAGCAGGTGCACCGCGTCGTTCAGGTAGTACGTGTCGGCGTCGCCCACGTACACGTTGATCTTGTCGTACAGCTTGGGGCCGAGCGTGCTCCAGTTGGTCTCCAGGCGGTAGCGCAGGTCGAAGTGCTGCCTCCAGTACTCGGCCACCCGATGGTCGATGACGCCGGTCCGCTTGTCCCAGATGCGCTGCGGGTAGCCGTCGGCGCCAACCGGGCCGTAGGCCGCCTCCCAGATGTCCCACTGCCCGCCCGAGCGCGAGTGGTCGCCCACCTCCAGCTCGTACCAGTTCTCGTCCTTCATCATCGTCTCGATGTTCCCGTCGGGACGCCGCACGTCGGGACGCTCGACGGTCATCCACCCGTGGTTCACCCAGTAGGCGTTGCTGTCACTGTAGATGTTCACGATCTGGTGGTAGCGGAAGTCCACCGCGTCGGGACAGAGCGACCAGGTGCCGCCGTAGAAATCCGGATGGAACACCTGCTGGGCCAGCGACTCCCACCCGCCGGTCGAGCCGCCGGTCAACAGACGCGCCCACGGCTGGCCGATCACGCGGAAGCTCGATTCCACTTTCGGAATGAGCTCCCGCATGATCGCGTCGTCGTAGGGGCCCTCGTTGGCCGAGTTGACGTCGTACGAGTCGTCGTAGAAGGGCGACGGGTGCTGCAGCGTGACGAGGATGACGCGCGGCGTCGAGTCGGCGAGCCACGCCGCGTTGGCGCCGCCGCCCGGCGGCCGGAGCGAGAAGTGGCCCTCATCATACACGATCGGGTACTTCACGTCCGGGTGCGTGTCGTACCCCTTGGGGAGCAGCACCGTGGCGCCGAGGTAGATCGGGTGGCCCCACCACTTCGTCAGGATCCTGCTCTCGATCTTGATGTGCTTGACGTACTCGTTGTCGGCCGGCTCGGCGATCGGCGGGATGACCCGGTCGGCGGCGAGGCGGATCGGCGTGCGCGACGTCGGATCGAAGGTGATCTTCACCGGCGCGCCGTACAGGTTGCCCGGCGAGCGCTTCCAGTTCTGCCCCTCCCACTGGTCCATGTGCATCCACACCGTGTGGCCATCGGCGCGGTGGAACTCCGTGTACACGTTCACGAACGGCTCCACCCAGTAGGTGCCGGCGGGGATCGCGGCCAGCGACTTCACCGGGTAGCCGACGGTCGCGGCGTCGATGGTGGCCGGCTGCCCGGGCTTCAGGCCGGAGACGTCCACGCCGAACAGCGGAACGCCGTCCTCCCCGGTCTGGTCGATGGGCGTGCGCCGGCCGTCGAAGGTGCGGGTGAGGGCCACGTAGACCCGGCCGGTGATCGGCGCCCCATGGGCCGCGGCCGGGAAGGAGATCTCGAACCGGGGGCCTTGAGCGAACGCGAATGGCGGGAGCGTGACGGTGAGGGCAGCGGCGAGCAGGGAACGGCGGACGGGCATCTTGACTCCGGGCGACGGAACGCGGAGGATGCGTCGCATCCCCACTGGCGATGCCTATGATATCGCCTGGCCGAAATGCCCGCGAGTTGGACAAGGGCGGACGAATCCTCGCCGACCGGATCGTCTCCGGTCAACTCTTCCGCCCGCCCTGCCGCTGGCACCACCGGTAACGGCCGCTCAGTCCTTTTCCGGCCCCGGCTCCAGCTCCGCCCCGCCCGACCCCGCCGAGCCGAACTTCGGCGCGGTGAACCACTTCCCCGTCGTCGTCCGAGGGGGCTCCATCGTCTCCTCTTCCGGCTTCTTCGAGGCCTTCGGCGCCGGCTTCACCGTCTTCGCGGTCCGCTTGGCCGGCTTCTTCGTCACCTTGCTCGCCATACGACCCTCCGCGCATCGGTCCCGATCTGCGGGGTGCCGGCTCCACCCGCCGCCGAGCACCCCATATGGACCGTACACCGACGCCGCCGCGGAGTCGCGGGTGGAGACCACGCACGCCGCGTGGGTAAAACCCGCACGGCGCGCGATGCCCCCGCCCGCGCTACGGCACGAGCGGACCGCCTCCCACCACGCCGGTCAGGCCCAGCTTCGCCATCTGCGCGTTGAACCGCCCGACGTCCGAGCTCAGGAACTCGCGGAAGGCCCGCATCGCGGCGTCGTACTCCGGCCCCAGCACGTGCTGCTGCTGGTTCACCTGGGCCGGCGTCGCCGCCTGATCGCTCGACTCGACGCCCCCGATCAGGATCTGGATGTGCTCGCGGATCATGTCGGGATACCGGATGGTGCTCTCGATGGCCTGCGGGTTGCTCGTGATCTTCGCCTCCACCGAGTCGGCCCCCGCGTCCAGCGCCTTCACCGCGGCCGCCACCTGCACGGTGTCCGCCCTCCCCTTCACCGCGCCTTCCAGCGCCTTCGCCTGCGCGCGGATCCCGTCCAGCCGGTTGAGCGCGCCGTTCAGATTGCCGTACCAGTGCATGAGCCCGGACTCGAACGCGTACTCGGCGCGCATCTCGGCTTCGGTGGCGTGCGAGCGCGGATCTTTCACGACCTGGAACTTCTGCGTTTCCGTATGGCCGTTGATCGTCAGCGTGGCGGTGTACGTCCCCGGCGGGACCATGGCGCCGCTGGTCGGCCCCTTGTTGAAGTCCTTGGTGCCGTTCCAGCGCTCCGGCCCGTCGGCGCGGAGATTCCAGTAGATGCGGTGCATGCCGGCGTTGGTCGGCACCCAGGGCGCGCCCTTCACCCCGGCGGTGTCGGGCCTGGGCAGCGGCGGAATGCTGTCGCCGGTCGGCACGGTCTCGTCGGGCGCCGACTCGTTGGGGCCCAGCTCGCGCATCCCGTCCATGGTCCGCACGACGTGGCCCTGCGCGTCCGTGATCACCAGCTTGCCGGGCGTCGACGCGGAGTCGCCCAGGTAATACGTGATGATCGCGCCGAACGGCGGGTTCTGTCCGTAGAACGCGCCGTCACCCAGCTCCTCGACTTCGGACCACTGCCAGAACCGGTGCGCGGTGCGGATCGGGAAGAGGTGCAGCGCCGACCTGCCGATCGCCGGTGTGTACTCCTCGAACGGCGTCATGTCGTCGAACACCCACACCGACCGCCCGTGCGTGGCCAGCACGAGATCGTGCTCCTGCGTCTGCATCGTCATGTCGTACACCGAGACGTTCGGGAGCCCCAGCCCCATCAGGTACCAGTGCGCGCCGCCGTCCCAGGTCGTGTACAGGCCGTCCTCGAGACCGGCGTAGTACATGCGCGGGTTCACCGGGTCCTGCATCGCCGAGCGCGCGTAGACGTCGTCGGGCAGGTTGCCGGCGATCGAGTGCCAGCTCCGGCCGTAGTCGTCGGTGGCGTACACGTACGGTGTGAAGTCGCCGCTGAAATGGCGATCCACGGCGATCACGACGCGGCCGGGATCGGTGGCCGACACCTTGACCGACTCGACGCGCCCCCACTCGGGCAGGTCGGGGATATGGCTCGTGACGTTCGTCCAGTGCTTGCCGCCGTCGCGCGTGACCTGCACCAGCCCGTCGTCGGTGCCCACCCACAGCACCTCCGAATCGCTCGGCGCCGGTGTGATGATGAGAATGGCGTCATAGACTTCGGCGCCGGAGTTGTCCTTCATGACCGGGCCGCCCGACGAGCCCTGCTTGCTCTTGTCGTTGCGCGTGAGGTCGGGGCTGATCGGCGTCCACGAGCGGCCGCGGTCGGTGCTCTTGAACACGACGTCCGAGCCGGCGTAGAGCTCCGCGGGGTTCTGCGGGGCGACCGCGAACGCCGCCTCCCACGCCTGGCGGTACTCGTCGTTCGCGACGCCGCCCCCACCGAAGTCGAACGGATACGGCTCGATGTCGTGGATCTGCCGCGTGCGGCGATCGTACTTCATCAGGTAGCCGTTCTGCGTGCTGTTGTAGATGATGTTCGGGTCGTCGGGAGCGGTCACGGCGTAGATGCCGTCGCCGCCGTTCAGCGCGAACCAGTCGCGGTCGAGGATCCCCGTGGGATCCTGCGTCCAGCCGGGCCCGCACCACGAGCTGTTGTCCTGCAGCCCGCCGCACACCTGATACGGGAACTCGTCGTCGACCGACACGTGGTAGAACTGGCCGATGGCGATGTTGTGCACGAACTCCCAGTGCTTGCCGTCGTCCTGCGAGAGAATGACGCCGCCGTCGTTGCCCTCGATGATGCGCCCGGAGCCCGACGGATCGATCCAGATCGCGTGGTTGTCCACGTGGTCCTGCGTGGCGATGGGCGTGAAGTGCGCCCCGCCGTCATGCGAGTCCATGAGGAACATCGAGAGGGCGAACACGTGCTCGGGATTCGTCGGATCCACCGCGACGTGCGAGAAGTAGAACGACCGGACGTCCACTTCCTGGTCGTTGCTGACCATGGTCCAGTTCGCGCCGGCGTCGTCGGAGCGCCAGAGCACGCCCTCGCTGGAGCCCATCACGGCGAACACGCGGTCGTGCTGGCTGGGCGCCACGGCCAGCCCGATGCGCCCCACCGGCGTGGTCGGGAGCCCGTGTCCCACGAGCCGCGTCCATGTCGTGCCGCCGTCCACCGACTTGTAGATCGCGTCGTCGGGGCCACCGTCGGACAGGCTCCACGGCGTGCGCCGGAACCGGTACGTGGACGCGTAGAGGACGTTCGGATTCACCGGGTCGATGGCCAGGTCGCCGGCGCCGACGTCGGGGGAGATGTAGAGCACCTTCTGCCAGGTCGCGCCGCCGTCGGTCGTGCGGTACACACCGCGCGTCGAATCGTCCTTCCACGGGCTGCCGAGCGCCGCCACGAATACCGTGTTCGGATCGTGCGGGTCGATCACGATGCGCGCGATCTGCATCGCGGCGTCGAGGCCGAGGTGCTTCCAGTGCGCGCCGCCGTCGGTGGACTTGTACACCCCGTTGCCGAACGACACGTCGTTGCGCACGCTCGACTCGCCGGTGCCGGCCCACACCACCTCGGCGTTGTGCGGATCCACCGCCAGCGCGCCGATGGACAGCTCGTGCTGGTGCTGGAATTCCGCGGTCCAGGTGATGCCGCCGTTCGTCGTGCGGAACACGCCGCCATCGGCCGAGCCCACGTAGTAGGTCTCGTTGTTCCCGGGCACGCCGGCCACGGCGCTCACGCGCCCGCCGCTCACGGCGGGGCCGATGGAGCGGAAGGAGATGCTGCGCGCGACCTTCATCGGGAGCAGCGTCCGGCCGTCGTGATCGGCCTGCTGTGGGCCGGCGGGGCGCGGCGTGACGATCTGTTGCGCGGCCAGCGTGACGGGAAGGACGAGCAGGGGGAGCGAGACGGAGAGTGCGCGGAGAGTTCTGGTCATCGTTCGCGGGTGGTGAAGGTTCGGCATGCACAGGGCCAGACCCGCCGAGGGGGCGGTGCGGTCACCGGAGGCGATCCACCAGGCCACGGGGGCTGAGGATCGGGATGGCGAGCCTGCCGCGCGGGAGGCGGAAGTGCCGCACGTTTCCGGTGACGATGGCGTCCGCTCCGGCGGCGACGGCCACCTCGACGAACATGAGGTCCGAGCGATCCGGTAGTGCCAGCGCGAGGGGCGGCGCGACCACGGCTTCGCCCATCCGGACGACCGTCATGAACCACTCGACGTCTTCCGGATCGAAGCGAAACTGCGGACGGGCCAGCACGGCGGCATACTCGGCGAGGATCCGGTCGTCGTACAGCAGCGTCAGCTCGCCGGCGAACGCGCTTTCGACCACCCGCCCCGGGGGACCGAGCCCCGAGAGCAGCCCCGACACGACGACGTTCGTGTCGAGCACGATGCGCACCGTCTACTGCCCGCGTTCGCGCCGACGCCGCTCGCGACGGACCTCGCGCACGACCTCGTTGATCTGGTCGAGCGACAGTTCGGCGGTGGCGTCCCGCCGGGCCTTCTCGCGGATGCGGCGAAGCGCGATCAGCGCGCGTCCGCGCCGGTAGGCCTCGAGCGCGGTCGCCACGTCGCCGTCGGGCACCGGGATCACGAGTGCCCTGGCCTCCCCGTCGGCGACGAGCGTGAGCGGCTCGTCGTTGGCCAGCCGCTCCCACACGCGGCCCGGCGTGTTCCGCAGCTCGCGGTAGCTCACGCGGCCCGACTCCGGCCTGGTGGCCGGTGCCTTGCCTGAAGGGCGCTTGCGCTTTCCCGGCATATCCACCTCCTGTAGCCAATCTGGCTACGCAGGGGCTACCGGTCAACCGGGCCCCGGCCCGCTACCCCCCGACCCGCGCGCCGGCCGCCCCCGGCGCCTGCGCTGAGACCCCCTCCAGATCGCCGAAGAACCGGTGGTAGAGCACGAGATACGCGAACTGGAAAACCGCGGCGACCACGAAGGGCGCGGTCAGCCAGCCACGGTGCAGCATGAGCCCGGCGATCGCCGGCCCGATGGCGCGCGGCACCTGGATCGAGACGTTGTTCACCGTGGCGGCCAGCCCGCGGCGGTGCTGCCGGGTGAGGCCCATGGAGAGCGCCTGCCGCACGCCGACGGTGCCCTGGTTGAACGCCGCGCGCACCGCCCACAGGCCGGCGGCCAGCGCGAACACGGGCATGAGCGGCGTGAGCAGCAGGAGCAGGATGCCCACGCTGCGCATGACGACGACGGTGCGCACCACGCCGATCCGCGTCACGATCCGCTGCGAGAGGCGCGTGCCGACCGCGGCCAGCACGAACCCCGCCGCGAGCGCGGGCCCGATGGTCGCCGGCCCGTGTCCGAACCGCCGCAGGAACCAGTAGGCCATGAGCGGCGCGATGAGCCCGATGCCGAGTCCGTTGAGCGAGTTGGCCAGGGCGAGCCGCCGCAGCAGCCGGTTCTCCGCCTGCCGGGTCTCCGATCGGGCGGCCCGCTCCGCCGGCGCATTCACCGCCGGCCGGTCCGGCGCGGCGCGCGGTTTCGCGCGGCGGGCGTCGGGCGCCTTGCGGAGGAGCACGAATCCGACCGCCGAGCCGATGAGCGGCAGCACGAACAGCGGCCGGTAGGCGAGCGCCCCCGGGAGCGCGCGGCCCCAGACGGCGGTGAGCCCGGCCAGCAACGCGCCGACGGCCATCCCCGAGAAGCCGAGCATCGAATTGAGATTGAACACGCGCGGCGTCTCGGCGGGCGGCAGGTCCTGCGAGAGCCAGGCCTGTTCGAGCGGCCCGAACGGGCCCGCCGCACCGTTGGCGCCGCGGCCGAAGCTGCCGAGGATCGCGGCCGCGGTGAGCACCGAGGTGCGCGCCGTGCAGAGCGCCATGACGGCGCTGACCATGACCACGCACTCGTACGCGAGCAGGAACTGCCGCCGGCCCAGCCGATCGCTGGCCGGACCGATGGCGAGCGTGAGGATCACGCCGAACAGCAGCGCGGCGGAGAGCACGGCCCCGATGGCCGCGGCGTTCCAGCCCAGCGCGCTGAGGTAGAGCGTGAAGCCGACCACCAGGGCGCCCTGCCCCACGCTGCGCGCGAAGCGGGCGCCCATCACCCGCTTCACGG
>JBJKPA010000056.1:0-5371 GCA_046706905.1 Gemmatimonadaceae bacterium | reverse complement strand
ACGTGCGGCGCGCAGGGCGGGCCGCGTGATTCGCGATAGAGCGCAGGACGGCGCGACGGGGCGCCGGTAGTACGGGGTGGGACGGCCTCCCAGGCGTTCCACCCCGGTTTCGTTGCGGTGTGAGAGCGAGCAAAGGTCGGGAGCATTTTTGTGATTGCTGGACTTTCGCTTCGGGGATTGCTCGGTTTGGATGGGGCGGATGGGCCTGTTTTGGAACTACTTGCAGTTCAAATGGTTACGTAAGATGTGGCGGAGGGCTTCGCGCCTTGGCGCGGGCCCGTTTTTTGTTCTCATTGTGTCACGATTTCTTTTCAACTTTGCGCGGAACGGCCTCTCACTTTCGTGATGTTGATATCGTAAGGTGTTATTCTGCAATGATTTCCCAAGGGACTGGCGTGGTTTCACGAACCCGGGTACGTTGCGCGCCCACCCCTGAAAAGACGGGGTTTGTGCAGCTCCCCGCCGGGGTCCCGCCGCCTCCTTGAAATAGCTATCTGTAACTGTAGGAGTCTTCCGAAAATGTCCGTCTCCAAGCTCCCCCCCGCCGGCCTGGCTTCGCTCACGCCGAATGCCCGGACCGTTCTCGCCAAGCGCTACCTCATCAAGAACGAGAAGGGGGAGCCGGTCGAGCAACCAGAAGATCTCTTCTGGCGGGTGGCGACCGTAGTTGCGGAGGCGGACCGCCGCTACGGTGCCACGGACGAGCAGGTGGAGCAGCAGGCGCGCGAGTTCTATGCGCTCATGACGCAGCGGCGTTTCGAGCCCAACTCGCCCACGCTCATGAACGCCGGCCGGCCGCTGGGCCAGCTCTCGGCGTGCTTCGTGCTTCCGGTGGAGGACTCGCTGTCCAACCACAAGGACGGCATCTACGACACGCTGGCCAGCATGGCGCTGATCCATCAGTCGGGGGGCGGGACCGGGTTCTCGTTCTCGCGGCTCCGCCCCAAGGGCTCGATGGTGCGCAGCACCACGGGCGTCGCGTCGGGCCCCGTGTCGTTCATGAAGCTCTACGACGCGAGCACCGACGCGGTGAAGCAGGGCGGCACGCGGCGCGGCGCCAACATGGGCATCCTGCGCGTGGATCACCCCGACATCCTCGAGTTCATCACCTGCAAGGAAGACCTCACGCAGGTGACGAACTTCAACATCTCGGTGGCCGTGACCACGAAGTTCATGGACGCCGTGAAGCACAAGACGGACTACGATCTCGTGGATCCGGCGTCGGGGAAGGTGGTCGGGCAGCTCGACGCGAACATGGTCTGGGACAAGATGATCCTCGGCGCGTGGCGCACCGGCGAGCCCGGCTGCTACTTCATCGACGAGGCCAACCGCTACAATCCCGTGCCGCACCTGGGCGCCTACGAGGCGACCAACCCGTGCGGCGAGCAGCCCCTCCTCCCGTACGACGTCTGCAACCTGGGGTCGGTGAACGTCGGCTACTACGTGAAGGACGGCAAGATGGACTGGGACGCGTTCGGGGCCGACATCCGGCTCAGCACGCACTTCCTGGACAACATCATCGACGTCAACAAGTACCCGCTGCCCGAGATCGACGCGCTCTCCAAGCGCATCCGCCGCATCGGCCTGGGCGTGATGGGCTTCGCCGACGCGCTCGTCCGGATGGGGATCGCCTACGACAGCCCCGAGGGCGTGGAGATGGGGCGCCAGGTGATGGAGTTCGTGGACGTCGAGGGGAAGAAGGAGAGCCGGCAGCTAGCCGAGGCACGCGGTCCGTTCGCCGAGTGGGCCCGCTCGATCTGGGGACCCGACGAGACCTGCGCCCGCGACGCCGACGGCCAGCGCATCCGCCCGATGCAGCTCCTGCGCAACTGCAACGTGACGACGGTCGCGCCCACGGGCACGATCTCGATCATCGCCGGCTGCTCGTCGGGACTCGAGCCGCTGTTCGCCGTGGCGTTCATGCGCAACCAGGCGGGCGTGATGATGCCCGACGTGAACGAGGACTTCGTGCGCATCGCGAAGGCCGAGAAGTGGTACTCGGACGCGCTGATGGAGCGGATCGCCAAGGAAGGGCACGTCAACTTCCCCGAGGTGCCGGAGCGCTGGCAGCGGGTGTTCACGACGGCCAACCAGATCACGCCCGAGTGGCACATCCGGATGCAGGCGGCGTTCCAGCAGCACTGCGACTCGGCGATCTCCAAGACGACCAACTTTGCCCACACGGCCACGGTCGAGGACGTGCGGGCGATCTACGAGCTGGCGTACGACACGCACTGCAAGGGCGTGACGGTGTATCGCGACGGCTCGCGCGACAACCAGGTGCTGTCCACCGGCGCCACCGAGAAGGCGGCGGCGGCGCGCGAGGGGAAGCCGTCGCGCGAGGAGACGGCGGACCTGCACGGCACGATCGCCGAGCTGGAGGCGGAGATCGATTCGCTGAAGAAGAAGCTGGTGGACGTCGAGACGGAGAACCTGCAGCGGCGGGCCAAGCGGTCGCGCCCCGACAAGCTGCGCGGCACGACGATCCGCAAGGAGACACCGCTGGGCGTGATGTTCGTGAGCATCAACGAGGACGAGAAGGGGCAGCCGTTCGAGGTGTTCATCAACCTGGGCAAGGCGGGCGGCAGCGCGATGGCCGACGCCGAGGCGATGGGGCGGATGATCTCACTCGCGCTGCGCTCGGGAATCCCGCTCACCGAGGTGCACCGGCAGCTGCGCGGCATCTCGTCGGACCGCGTGGTGGGGCTGGGGCCGAACAAGGTGATGAGCGTGCCCGACGCGATCGGCCTGGCGCTCGAGGAGTGGATGCGCGACAAGCAGGGCGTGCAGCAGGAGCTGCTGACCGCCGAGCATCCGCTGCCGACGGCGGGCGGCGAATCGGACGTCGTGCGCACGGTGGGGAAGGCGACGCCCACCGGCGCTTCGCAGCCGCAGTTCGAGCTCGAGGCGTTCGACGACGGGCAGTCGTTCATCGGCACCTGTCCGGATTGCGGCTCGCAGCTCGAGTACGCCGAGGGCTGCGTGAAGTGCCACGTGTGTGGCTTCAGCGAGTGCGGCTAATCGGTGAGTCGGTGAGTCGGGTAGGCTGCGAAATTGGCGAGCTCCCGACGACATAGTTGAGAAGAAGAAGTTCATGGGAACACGTGGGAGCCTTCTCGAAAAGACGTGCGTTGTCGGGGACAACGCGGAGACGTCCGGACGGAATGGGTCTCATGAGCAGCGCGGCCACAGCGGTCAGCCGCGCGGGTAGGTGCAAGAGGTGTACTGCGTGGCAACCGTCGGCCTGTCGCGGTGCGCTTGTGCAACGACGCTTGGGCCGCTTGGACGATGTGATGGACCGATGGAGTCAACGCAGGATGTGCGGCGTCGTCATCCCGACGCGGGTGGACGAGACGCCTTGGAGTGCGGGCCAGAAGTCAGATTCAGGCGCAACCCCGGTCGCGGGCATGGACGGGCCAGATCTGACAGGCGCGGCGAACTCCGCGCTGAGTGCGCCATCTCCACTCAAGTCACTGGCAATTCACCGTGGAGGGCGCCTCGCGACCTGACTGAAGCGAGCCCCTGAATGGTTGGCGCCATCCAGGGGCTCACTCGGGTCGCAACCCACACTACACGAAGAACTTCGGAATCGCGCCTCCCAGCAAATTGGGAGGACCCTTGCCCATCAAACGGGCGATGGAAGACGGGAGCCCACAGCGGGGCCGAAATTCCGGGAACGAAAGCACCGGAACGTAGACGTTTGGGCTGTCGTCGCGCAAGGGACTTTTTGTCCACTGCCCGGCAGAGGATCACGGCATGAAGAGTGAGTCACCGGAGTACGAGTACATCTTCGTACGCTGGATCACCACTCGGAACGGCCGGCGTATCTACGCCTCCGCGAAGGGCCTGAAAGCCTTTCGGATCCGAGTCCGGCGCCGAAGAGAGCGGTAAGAGGTAGAGGTTAGTCCGGCGTGCGCGACAACGTGGCTACTCGGCCCTACGGGGTCGCGCACGTTCCTTACTTCTACGATTTCGGAGGTTAAAGTGGCAACCAATAAGAAACAAACGTCACGAAGTGTCGCGTCGAAGGCGTCTCGAATCCTGCGTAATCCCAGGTCAACGCCGGCCCAGAAGTCGGTGGCTGCGTCTGATCTTGCGCAAACGCGACCACGCGGGAAGAAACGTTAAGGTTGCGACCAGCCAGGAGCGATGCGGGTTCGATCGCTTCTGGCTGGCTCTCCTCCAGACTGAGAGGATCGAACGGTCAGTGAGTCGGTGAGTCGGTAGGAGGGCGCGAAACTGCGTTGGCCAGCTCCGCCCGGACCGCGCCCCGGCTCACCTTCCCCGCGGGATTCCGCGCCAACCGCTCCACCAGCCAGATCCGCTTGGGCGCCTTCACCGAGCCCAGCTCCGACTTCACGAACGCCCTGAGGTCGTCGGCCGAGGCCGACGCGCCCTCACGCAGCACGACGGCCGCGTTCACGGCCTCCCCCCACTTCGCGTCCGGCACGCCGAACACCGCGCATTCCGCGACCGCGGCGTGGCGGACGAGACAGTCCTCGACCTCGGCGGGATACACCTTGAATCCGCCGGTGTTGATGACCTCGCGCAGCCGTCCGCGAATGAACAGGTAGCCCCGTGCGTCGAGCGTGCCCAGGTCGCCGGTGTGGAGCCAGCCGTCCACGACGGCGCGCGCGGTCTCCCCGGGGCGATCGAGGTAGCCGGACATGAGGAGCGGCCCGCGGACGCAGATCTCGCCCACCTCGCCGGGCCCGAGCGGCCTGCCGTCGGTCGCCAGGATGGCGACGGTCACGACGGGCGACGGCCGCCCGACGGACGTGAGGTTCTCGTCCTGCAGCAGCTCGTGCGCGCGCATCGCGGAGATGATCTGCGGCGCCTCGACCTGCCCGTACGCGGTCTCGAGCACGGGGCCGAGCACGCGCTGGCAGCCGCGGATGCGCTCGGGGGGCATCGGGGCCGCCGAGTAGATCACGTGCCGCAGCGATGCCGTGACGGCGCCGGCCGCGTCGGGGGAGTCGATGAGCGCGTAGAGCAGGGTCGGCGGCGCGTAGATCGTGGTCACGCCATGCGCGGCGACGGCGTCGAACACGGTGCGCGGTCGCGCGTCGCCCACGAGGACGTGGCGTCCCCCGCGCTCGAGGATCGGGAGCACGAAGCACGACGCGCCGTGGGTGAGCGGCGCGGCGACGAGGTTCACGTCGTCGGCGCGGAATTCGAAGACGTCGCGGAGTCCGTCGGCCTGCGCGTTCACGCAGCGGAGTGACTGGACCACGGGCTTGGGCGTGCCGGTGCTGCCGCCGCTGAACTTCACGATCTGCTCGTCCTCCGGTCCGCGCTCGATGCGCACCGGCCGGCGGCCGGCGTACCGCGCGACCAGGGCGCGCAGCCCGCCGCCGTTGCCGGCGAGCAC
>JBJKPA010000055.1:0-3184 GCA_046706905.1 Gemmatimonadaceae bacterium | reverse complement strand
CGGGGGTGCCGCGGAGGGGGGCGAGCCGCCCCGCGCATCCGGCCGCGGCGGCGAGGACCGCGGCGGCCGCGACCCGCTCAGCGCGCCGCGTCCAGCTGGGCACGAAACTCCGGGGGAAGGGCCGCGGGACGTCCGTCGCGATCGAGCGAGACGAGCGCGGTGCGCGCGCTGGCCAGCCGACCGCCGGTATCGGCATTCGAGATCTGGTATTCGAACACGACGGCGCGGGAGCGGACGTCGGCGAGCCGGGTCTCGACGCGGATGCGGTCGTCGTAGCGCGCGGCGCCGTGGTAGCGCACGCTGGCGTCGGACACGGCGAGGAAGACGCCGCGGCGCTCGAGGTCGGCGTAGCTGACGCCGAATTCGCGGATGAAGTCGGTGCGCCCGATCTCGCACCAGATGAGATAGTTCGTGTGGTACACGACGCCCATCTGATCGGTCTCGGCGTAGCGGACGCGCAGCTCGCTCACCTGGACGTGACTCATGTGCGGCGAAGAATAGAGCGCGGGTCGGGTTTGTAAAGGCGCGGGGCCGGCGCTAGAATGAGCGCGTGCTGCCCTCACCGTGCTACGTCTTCTCGGACACGCACCTCGGATTCGCGCCCGCGCAGGTGGAGCGCGATCTGCGTGCGTTCCTGCGCGGCCTCCGCGGACGGGCCGGCTCGGTGGTCGTGAACGGCGACCTGTTCGAGTTCTGGTTCGAATGGCGGCGCGTGATGCCGCGCGCGGCGTTCCGCGTGCTGGCCGCGCTGGCCGACCTGCGCGACGCCGGGATCCCGGTGCTGATGATCGCCGGGAATCACGACTGTTGGGGGGGCGAGATCCTGCGCGAGGACGTCGGCCTCGACTTCACGCTCGGCCCCTGGCGCGGAGAACTCGCCGGTTGGCGGACGTACATCGAGCACGGGGACGGGCTGCGCGACCGCGAGGACCGGCGCTACCGCGCGCTGCGCACGGTGCTCCGGAACCCGCTGGCGATCCGCGCCTTCCGCTGGCTGCACCCGGATCTCGCGACGGCGATCGCCGGCGGCAGCTCGCATGCCAGCCGCTCGTACGCGGCGCGCGACGGCGGGCGCGGGCTGCGTGACGTGGCCACGCGGCGGCTGGCCGCCGAGCCCGACCTCGAGCTGGTGCTCTACGGACACTCGCACGTGCCGGCGCTGGAGCGGATCCGGCCGGACGGCGTGTACGCCAACGCCGGCTCGTGGCTCGACGCGCCGACGTTCCTGCGCGTGACGCCGGAGCGGGTGGCGCTCTGCCGGTGGGATGGGTCAGCCGAAGGGGTGACTCTCGTCGCCGTCGATCGCGCGGCCGAGAAAGCGCTGACCTAGCTCGCGGAAGCGCGACGGCTCGTCGGAGCAGACGAACCGGTAGGTGGGCGTGGCGCCGTGGGGCGCGGCGATCCCCCGCTCTTCCAGCACGCGCGCCGTCTCGGCGGCGGTCTCCTCGGCGCTGTCGATGAGCCGCACGCCGGCGCCGAGGAAGTCGTGGAGGAGCGGCTTGAGCAGCGGGTAGTGCGTGCACCCCAGAACGAGCGTGTCGACGTGGGCGGCCGCGAGCGGGGCCAGGTACTCGCGGGCGACGAGGCGCGCGGCGTCGTGGTCGGTCCAGCCCTCCTCGACGAGCGGCACGAACAGCGGGCACGGCTGCTCGACGACGCGGGCGCAGGGGCGCAGGGCGTGGATGGCGCGGTGGTAGGCGCCCGAGCGGATCGTGCCCACGGTGCCGATGACGCCGATCTCGCCGCCGGTCGTGGCGGCGACGGCGGCGCGCGCGCCGGGCTCGATGACGCCGATCACCGGGACGTGGCACTCGTCGCGGAGCGCGGGAAGGGCCTGGGCGGTCGCCGTGTTGCAGGCGACGACGATCGCCTTGACGCCCCGGGACTCGAGGAAGTCGGCGATCTCGCGGCTGTAGCGCTGCACGGTCTCGGGGCCCTTGTTGCCGTAGGGCACGCGGGCGGTGTCGCCGTAGTAGACGATGCTCTCGTGGGGGAGCTGGCGGATCAGCTCGTGCACGACGGTGAGGCCGCCGATGCCGGAGTCGAAGACGCCGATGGGCGCCGGATTGCTCACGGAACCTTGATGTTGACGCCGACGGCGGTGCGGCCGTCCGGGGTGGAGCGCACGGCGAGCTCGGCGGGCACGTCCCAGAGGTTCGCGGCGACGTAGGCGTCGAGGCCGGCGAACAGGTGGTTGGCGACGAGCACGGCGATCCAGTCCTCGACGTGGGCACGGCGGCTGCGCACCAGGTTCACGTCGTAGGGCGAGGGCGCGAGGGTGGCGCCGACGTGCCCCGTGGCCGGGTTCCACCACGAGACGACGACACTGTCGCCGCCGGCGTTGCGGGCCTGGCGGAGGTCGAACTGGGCCTGGCGGAGCATCGTCACGCACATCGCTTCGAGGCCGATGAAGAGGGCAGCGGCCTTGGGGCGGCCGAGCACGGTCTGCGCGTAGCCGGGCAGCAGGAACGACGTGGCGAAGGCGCGGGCCGGCGAGAGCGGCGCCCGGAATTCGGGCCGCGGGCCGGCGGTCGTATCGGTGCGGTGGAGCGTGTCGACGACGGTGCGCGGGATACGCACCGGCACCCGTGCCGTGTCGGTGGCCTGGGCGCGCGCGGCGGGGGCGGCGAGGCCCAGCGCCGCGCCGATGACGCACCACCCCGCGAAGCGGCGCCGATATTTGCGTTGACTCATATTGACGCCATCCCGTGCTGGCGGGAGTGCATGGGAATCGAACCCACCCAACCCGACGTCGTCAGGTCGCGACAGTTTTGAAGACTGCGGAAGCCACCAGGCCCCCTCCACTCCCAGTTCACGCGAGCACGAGCGGGAGCTTCCCCGCGGTCCGCACTTCGCCGATCTCGACGGCGCCCGGCACCCGCGAAACATAGTCGGCCACGGCGGCGGCGGGCACGGCGACGAGCAGTCCTCCGGAGGTTTGCGGGTCGAGGAGCAGCGCCCGCTGGACGTCGGACGCGCCGTTCCAGTCCACCTTGTCGCGCAGGTACGCCACGTTGCGCTCGGCGCCACCCGTGCGGAGCCCGCGCTCCCACGCCTGGACGGCGCCGGGAAGCGCCGGCACGTCGGCGGCGCGGATGACGAGCGTGACGCCGCTGGCGCGCGCGATGTGCGACCCGTGGCCGAGCACGGCGAACCCGGTGACGTCGGTCGCGCAGCGCACGCC
>JBJKPA010000054.1:0-4902 GCA_046706905.1 Gemmatimonadaceae bacterium | reverse complement strand
GTCCCGGGACCGCCGCGATATGTATGGCTCACCACACTCTTCGTCGGGTCCTCATGAACATTCGCATTCGCGCGCTCTGCACCGCCAGGTGCGTCGTGGCGGCCCTCCCGCTCGTCGTCGTCACGCCAGCGCGCGCCGCCGCCCAGGTCGCGCCCTCGCACCTCCGCACCCGCTGGGCGGCCGACGTCTCGCCCACGCACCCGTGGCCCGAGTACCCGCGGCCGCAGCTCGTGCGCCCGCACTGGGTGAACCTCAACGGGCCCTGGCAGTACGCGATCACCGACAGCGGCGCCGCGACCCCGGCCCACTGGGACGGCACGATCCTCGTGCCCTTCGCCGTGCAGTCGCAGCTCAGC
Source organism: Gemmatimonadaceae bacterium (assembly GCA_046706905.1). Lineage (GTDB taxonomy): Bacteria > Gemmatimonadota > Gemmatimonadetes > Gemmatimonadales > Gemmatimonadaceae > JAGWRI01. The sequence continues at coordinate 4,546 of JBJKPA010000054.1, read as the reverse complement.
GGCGTCGAGCGCGCGGTCACCGATTCGCAGGCGCTCTGGTACCATCGCACCTTCACCGCCCCGCCGCTCCCGCACGACGGCCGGCTGCTCCTCCACTTCGGCGCCGTGGACTGGGACGCCACGGTGTGGGTGAACGGGACCCAGATCGGCGAGCACAAGGGCGGATACGATCCGTTCACCTTCGACGTCACCGACGCGTTGAACGGCCACGGCCCGCAGGATCTCGTCGTGCGCGTCTGGGACCCGACCGACCGCGGCGAGCAGCCGCGCGGCAAGCAGGTCCTGCATCCGCACAGCATCTGGTACAGCGCGGTGACCGGCATCTGGCAGACGGTGTGGCTCGAGCCGGTGCCCCGGACGTACGTCGCCGGCCTGCTCGCGACCCCCGACATCGACGACGGCACGGTCACGGTGCGCGCCGACGTGGACGGCGCCGCCGCGGGCACCACGGTGCACGCGCGCGTGCTGGCCGGCCGCACGATCGTCGCGACGGGCTCGGCGGCGGCCGGCGAGCCGATCGTGCTCCACCTGCGCGACGCGCGCCTCTGGTCGCCGAGCGACCCGTACCTGTACGGTCTCGACGTGTCGCTCTCCTCGGGCGACGCGGTGTCGAGCTACTTCGGCATGCGGAAGATCTCCGTGGGCACGGCCCCCGACGGCTACCGGCGGCTCTTCCTGAACGACAAGCCGCTGTTCGAGTTCGGCCCCCTGGACCAGGGGTGGTGGCCCGACGGCCTCTACACGCCCCCCACCGAGGCCGCGATGCGCCACGACCTCGTGGTCACCAAGCAGCTCGGCTTCGACATGATACGGAAACACGTAAAGGTGGAGCCGGCCCGCTGGTACCACCTGGCCGACAGCCTCGGCATCCTGGTCTGGCAGGACATGCCGAGCGGCGAGAACCGGACCCCGGCCGCCCAGGCCGAGTTCGAGAGCGAGCTGCACCGCATGATCGCCGCGCTGCAGGACCACCCGTCCATCGTGATGTGGATTCCGTTCAACGAGGGGTGGGGGCAGTTCGACACGCGGCAGATCGTGGCCTCGATCAAGCAGCAGGACCCCACGCGCCTCGTGGACAACGCCACCGGCTGGACCGACAAGGGCGTGGGCGACGTCGTGGACATCCACGACTACCCGGGCCCCGCGATGCCGAAGCCCGAGAAGGTCCGCGCCGCGGTGTTGGGCGAGTTCGGCGGCCTCGGCCTGCCCCTCGAAGGCCACACCTGGCTCCCCAAGAACAACTGGGGCTACCGCACCTTCCCCGACACCATCGCCCTGCGCGCCGCCTACGCGAACCTGCTCGACCAGCTCCAGCTCCTCGAGGCGCGCGGACTCGCCGCCGCCGTGTACACGCAGACCACCGACGTCGAGGTCGAGGTGAACGGCCTCATGACCTACGACCGCGCGATCGTGAAGCAGTCGATTCCCCAGGCGTTCGCGCTGGCCTCCCGGCTGTACGGTCCGATGCCCACGATCCGCGACGTCGTGCCGACCTCACAGGACAGCGCGCAGACCTGGCGCTACACGACCACCGCACCCGCCGGCGACTGGATGCAGGCCGGGTTCGACGACGCGGCGTGGGCCGAGGGCCCGGGCGGCTTCGGCACGAAGGACACGCCGGGCGCCGTGGTGCGCACCACGTGGAACACCTCGGACATCTGGATGCGGCGCGCGTTCACGCTCGACGCGCTCCCCACGCATCCCTACTGGCACATCCATCACGACGAGGACGCCGATCTCTACCTCAACGGCACCCTCGTCGCGACGCTTCCCGGCTACACGTCGGGCTACGTGGACGTCGCGTTCGATTCGGCGGCGGTCGCCGCGCTGCGCCCCGGACGCAACGTGCTGGCCGTCCACGTGCACCAGACACGCGGCGGGCAGTACGCGGACGTGGGGATCGACGACGTGATCCGGCGCTGACCGCGCCGAGGCGGATCAGGGCTGCGTGACCGTGATCTCGAGGTCGCGCAGCAGCCCGTCCTCGAGCCCGTAGATGAAGCCGTGGACGGCCAGCGGCTGCCCGCGCGCCCAGGCGTCGCGCACCACCGTGGTCTGGCTGACATTCGTCACCTGCTCCATGACGTTCAGCTCGCACAGGCGGCGGTGCCGCGCCCTCTCGTCGGGCAGCGCGTCCAGCTCGGCCTGATGCTTCCACCGCACGTCCTGCACGTGGCGCAGCCAGTTGTCCACCAGGCCCAGCCGGTCGTCGCGCAGCGCGGCCAGCACGCCGCCGCACCCGTAGTGCCCGGTCACGATCACGTGCCGCACCTTGAGCACGTCCACCGAGAACTGGAGCACCGACAGACAGTTGAGATCGGCGTGCACCACGACGTTGGCCACGTTGCGGTGCACGAACAGCTCGCCGGGGGCGAGCCCCACGATCTCGTTGGCCGGCACGCGGCTGTCGGAGCAGCCGATCCACAGGTACTGCGGGGCCTGCTGTCCGGCGAGCCGGTGAAAGAACTGCGGATCCTGGTCCGTCATCCGGCCGGCCCAGGCGCGGTTGTTCGTGAAGAGATCCTTCAGCATCAGAATCCCGCCGGGCGCTGGGACATGACGTTGAACGCCTTCTCCATGGCCAGCCCGGCGCGCATGATCGTGCCCTCGTCGAACAGGCGGCCCACGAGCGTCACGCCGTAGGGCACGCGCCGCGGCGGCGAGAAGTGCGGGAGCGGGTGCGCCGGATCGGGCGCCCAGTCGCTCCGCGCCTCCGACACCTCGACGAACCCGGCCCGGAGCGTGAGCGAGGGCTGGCCGGTCATGTTGCTGATCACCAGCATCTCGTCGCGCAGCGACGGCACGAGCAGCATGTCCACCTTGCCCATCACCTCGTGCATCGCCTGCGCCGCCATGCGGCGGAACCGGCTGCCCTGGACGAAGTCGACCGCCGACAGGAAGCGCGACTCGCGGAACAGGTTGGGCCACGCGTCGGGCACCTGCATCCGCATCTCGTCGGTCTTCCCGCTCAGCGTCAGCTCCTCGAACGCCGCCGCCGCCTCGGCGAACAGCAGGACATTGAGAGAGTCATATGGCCAGTCGGGGAGGCTCACCTCGACCGTCTGCATCCCGAGCTTGCGCACCATGTCGAGCGCCGCACGGTCCACGTCGGTGGCCGGCGCCTCCTTCATCCAGGCGGGGAAGTAGCCCACCCGGAGCCCCTTCACCGGGAGCGACGCGTCGTAGTCGAGCTTGCTGGGCAGGCTGTACACGTCGCCCGCGTCGGGGCCGGTGATCGCGTGGAGCACGAGCATCGTGTCCTCCACGCTGCGCGCCATCGGGCCCAGCTTGTCCATCGTCCAGCAGAGCGTCATCGCGCCGGTGCGCGCCACGCGCCCGAAGGTCGGACGCAGCCCGTTCACGCCGCAGCGCATGCTGGGGCTGATGATGCTCCCCTGCGTCTCGCTGCCGATCGCGAAGCCCACCAGGCCGGCCGCGGTGGACGCGCCGGGCCCGGCGCTCGAGCCCGACGCGCCCTCCTGGAGCAGCCAGGGATTCATCGTCTGCCCGCCGAACCAGACGTCGTTGAGCGCCAGCGCGCCCAGACTCAGCTTGGCGACGAGCACGCCGCCCGCGGCGTCGAGACGCTTCACGACCGCCGAGTCGTCCTTGGGCACGCGGTCCTTGTACGGCGCCGCGCCCCACGTCGTGCGAATGCCCGCCGTGTCCAGCAGGTCCTTCACGCCGTAGGGAATGCCGTGCAGCGGGCCGCGATACTTCCCGGCCGCGATCTCGCGGTCGGCCTGCTTCGCCCGCGCCTGCGCGTGATCCGCCGTCAGCGTGATCACGCAGTTGAGCTTGGGATTGAACTTCCGGAGCCGGTCGAGATAGATGTTGGTGAGCCGCTCGGAGGTGATCTTCCGGGTGCGGATCCACTGCGACAGGTGCGTCACCGGCGCGAACGCGATGTCCTCGTCGTTCGTCGGCAGCGGCCCCGCGTCCACGCGGCTCGGCACGAACCGGTCGCGCGACGGACCGGCCGTCGTGCCGGGCAGGATCGGATTCCAGATCGTGGCCGGGGCGGTCGTCTCCGGGATCGCGACCTTGAGCGGGCCGGTGCGCCGCTCGGCGAGCGCGGCCATCGAGGTCCGCCAATTGGCGGCGGCCATCGTTCGCTGCGCGTCGGTCATCGTCACCTGCGCCAGCTTCTCGGCTTCGGCAAAGGTGGTCGGCGTCACCTCGGGCCCAACGGCGGGGGCCGTGTTGAACGCGCCCGGCGCGCCCGGGGTCGTGTCGGGCGCGGTGCCCTGCGCGGCACTCTGCGCGGCCGGTTTCGTTTCGTCGCCGCGGCATGCGGCGAGCACGCCGAGCAGACCGATCGGCGCCTGGATGAGGAACTGTCGACGAGTATTCATAGGCGGGTGTCTGAAGCTGCGCCCGCCCGGACGGGCTGGCAAGAGCGCCGGGACCCGTGTCCGGGTCAGCCGTCGAGCAGCGCCTGCAGCTTGCGCACGGTGTTCCAGTTCCGGCCGGTGCCGGGCGTGCCCAGCTTCGCGTCGAGCACCGCGGTGGTGAGGCGCGAGGTCCCGATGCCGTCCGTGTACAC
>JBJKPA010000053.1:0-3744 GCA_046706905.1 Gemmatimonadaceae bacterium | reverse complement strand
GCCATTCTGGTCGTGGCCCAGATCGCGATCGCCGCGTCCATGGTCCTGCTGCACATGCCGCCGGAGCTGCGGTCGCTGCACGAGGCCACCGGCGTGGCCATCTGGCTGGCGACGTTCACGCTGGCCTACCTGACGCGCATCGCGGCGGGACTGGGACCGCTGGGCGAGGGGCGCGCGGTGCGGGTGCCGCCGCCGGCCCCGCTGGCCGGCGCGGGACGAAGCGAGATGGCGGAGGTGGGCTCGTGAACGACGCCACGACCGCCCCCACCTCGTCGGCCCGCGGGCTGACACGCGACTTCGTGTCGCTCACCAAGCCGCGGATCATCTCCCTGCTCCTCGTGACGACCGTGGCGCCGATGTACGTGGCCGGCCATCCCAGCTTCACGCTGGTGCTGGTGCTGCTCGCCGGCGGGTACCTCATGGCCGGCGGCGCGAACGCCGTGAACATGTACCTCGACAGCGACATCGACGACCGGATGGCGCGCACGCGGCTGCGTCCCATTCCGAGCGGGCGCATGCACCCCAAGGAAGTGCTGGTGTTCGGGCTGATGCTGGCCACGGGGGCCACCTGGCTCCTGGCCCACTTCGCCAACCTGCTCACCGCGGCGCTGGCGCTGCTGGGGTTCTACGCCTACATCCTGCTGTACACGCGGTGGCTCAAGCGGACCACGCCGCAGAACATCGTGATCGGGGGCGCGGCGGGGGCGATCCCCCCGCTGGTCGGTTGGGCGGCGGTGACCAACGGGCTCGACCTGATGGCCCTGTACCTGTTCCTGATCATCTTCTACTGGACCCCGCCCCATTTCTGGGCGCTGGCCCTCAACAAGCAGTACGACTACGGGCGCGCCGGCGTGCCCATGGCCCCGCTGGTGTGGGGCGAGCGCGAAACCAAGCGCCAGATGCTGTGGTATACCCTGATACTCGTCTCTCTCACCCTGCTGCCCGTGGCGTTCGGCGCCCTCGGCCTGCCCTATCTGGCGGCCGCCGTGGTGCTCGACGCCTGGCTGCTCATTGGAATCATTCGTGTGATGCGTGCCGACCAGTTCTCCAAACCCGCGTGGAGCGTGTACAAGTACTCGCTCCTCTACCTCGCCCTGCTCTTCGCCGCGATGGCCGTTGATCGCGGCGTGTTCGCGTGACGGACGCGGCGGCCGCGGCCGCTGACGGCACCCCCCAGCTCACGACATCCGACGCGAAACCCTCCCGCCGCCCGCGCTCGCCGCGGGCGCTGGTCCGGCTCGTCCCCTGGCTGCGCCCATACAAGGGCGCCATGGTCATCGCCACGGTCTGCCTGGTCGGCTCGGTGGCCGTCCTGCTCGCCTTCCCGGCGGTGGTCAACAGCCTGCTCGACGCCGCGTTCCAGCAGCACAACGGCTCCCTGCTGAACCGCGTCGCCCTGCTCCTCGTGGGGCTGTTTGCCGTGCAGGGGGTCCTCAACTTCGTGCAGGTCTACCTGCTCTCGGCCACCGCCGAGCGGGTCACGGCCAAGCTGCGCGACCGGGTGTTCTCGCATCTGGTGAACCTGTCGCCGGGATTCTTCGCCGATCAGCGGAGCGGCGACCTGACCAGCCGGCTGGCGGCCGACCTCGCGGTGCTGCAGTCGGTGCTCAACAACCAGGCGGCGGAGATCGCGCGCCAGGTGCTGTTCCTGGTGGGCGGGCTGGTGCTGCTCACGATCACGCACACCCAGCTCATGGTCACCACGCTCGCCGTGGTTCCCGTGATCGTCGGCTCGGCGGTGCTGCTCGGCCGGCGGCTGCGGCGGGCGAGCACCGGGGTGCAGGACCGCATCGCGCACGCCATGGGGATGGCGCAGGAGGCGTTCGGGCAGATCCGCACCGTGCAGAGCTTCCACCGCGAGGGCGTCGAGTCCGAGCGGTACGCGGGGCTGATGGACGAGGTCGTCACGGCGGCGATCCGGCGGGCGCGCATCCGCGCCATGCTGTTCGGCGTCGTGGGGTTCGTGGCGTTCGCCGGCGTGACCGCGGTGCTGTGGGAGGGCGGGCGGATGGTGCTCTCCAACCAGCTCACGCCGGGGTCGCTGGTGGCGTTCCTGCTGTACGCGATCTTCGTCGCGGCGGCGGTGGGGAGCCTGGCCTCGCTGTTCGGGAGCTACCAGGAGGCGGTGGGCGCGGCGCAGCGGGTGTTCGAGATCCTGGAGCTGAAGCCGACCGTGCCGGAGCCCGAGCATCCGACGCCGCTGGTCAAGCCGGTGCGCGGCGCGGTGCGGCTGGACCACGTGTTCTTCCGCTACGCCCCGGACCTGCCGGACGTGCTCACCGACGTGTCGCTGGAGATCGCGCCGGGCGAGGTGGTGGCGCTGGTCGGGCCCTCGGGCGCCGGCAAGACGACCGTCGCGTCGCTGCTGCCGCGCTTCTGGGACGTGACGCAGGGCGCGATCACGGTGGATGGCGTGGACGTGCGCGAGCTGAGCTTCGCCGACCTGCGCGGCGCGATCGGGATGGTGCCGCAGGAGCCGGCGCTGTTCAGCGGCACCGTGAAGGAGAACATCGCCTACGCGCGTCCCGCCGAGGGCCCCGATGGCGCGACCGACGAGGAGATCCGCACGGCGGCCCGGGCGGCGCACGCGCTGGAGTTCATCGAGCGCCTCCCGGAAGGGTTCGACACGATGGTCGGCGAGCGGGGCGTGAAGCTCTCGGGCGGCCAGCGCCAGCGGATCGCGATCGCGCGCGTGTTCCTCAAGAACCCGGCGATCGTGGTGCTCGACGAGGCGACGTCGAGCCTCGACTCGGAGAGCGAGCGGCTGGTGGAGGAGGCGATGGAGGACCTGCTCCGCAACCGGTCGACGCTGATCATCGCCCACCGCCTGAGCACCGTGCGCCGCGCCAACCGCGTGGTGGCGGTCGAGAAGGGACGCGTGGTGGAGTCGGGCGGACACGACGAGCTGCTGGCGGCCGAGGGGTTGTTCGCCCGGTTGTACCGGACGCAGTTCGCGGGAGTAAGCGCCGGCGAAGAGTAGGACGGTTTGACGGTAGGACGGTAGGACGGCAGACTGTCCGACGCAGTTCACCAACTACCGTCCTACTGTCCTACAGTCCTACCGCCCCATCGGCACCACGATCTCGACCGCCGCGACCTTCCCCGCGACGACATTGACCGTCGAATCCACCACGCCCACCCCGCGCTCCTGCCACACGCGGAGCTGATACCGCCCCGCCGGCAGGCCGCGGATGGTGAACCGGCCGTGCCGGTCGGTGACCGCGAAATACGGGTTGTCGAATACGGCGACGTAGCCGCGCGTGAAGTCGTGCGCCGTGCCGATCACCCGCACCAGCCCGGGATCGGCCGCGATGCGCGCGCTCGGCACCACCGCCCACCGGTCCACGGTCAGCATGTGGCTCAGCAGCGAGTCGTCCATCACGTTGATGAACTGCGTGTGGTGCGTGGCGTCGTCGTGGCTCTGGAAGTCGATCGTCGTGCCGGCGGCCAGCGCCAGCACGCGCGGCACCACCTGACAGCGCACCACGGCGAGCGTGGCGCGGCGGCGCGACGGGAGCGGTTCGCCGGTGCGCGCGTCGGCCACCCAGACGAGCGCGTTGCCCAGCCCCTTGCCGTCGGTCACCACCGACCCGTCGCGCACGTGCGTGCCGCACACGCTCGCCTCGTCGTCGGCGCCCAGCGTCGTGTCGTGCCGCACCGGCATGTGGTCGGGCAGCACGCGCCCGCGGATCGTGCCCGGATGCGGCACCGCCTCCACCCGGTACGGCCCCTGCGGGAGGATGG
>JBJKPA010000052.1:0-6735 GCA_046706905.1 Gemmatimonadaceae bacterium | reverse complement strand
CTCGACCGAGAGGCGGACCGCCGCCGCCCCCGCGTTGGCGAAGCCGAAGTTGTCGGCGCACACGACGCACACGGGCTGGCCGGCGTAGTGGATCGTGTCGTCCAGGAGCTGCAGGCCGGCCACGCGGATGCCGCGCACGTCGTCCAGCAGGAGCACGCCGCGCACGCCGGGCATCGCGAGCGCGGCGGAGGCGTCCACGCGCACGCGCCCCGCGGCCACGGGCGCGCGCACCACGGCGGCGTACAGCATGCCGGGGCGCATCACGTCGGCGGTGTAGCGCGCCGCGCCGGTGACCTTCTCCAGCGCGTCCATCCGCGTCGCACGCGTCCCGACCACCGCGAGTTCGGCGTCGGCGCCCCACGGCGCCGGGGAGCGGTCGGGGAGCTCGACGATCTTCGTCTCTTCGCGCCCCTCGATCTCGACCTTGGTCGCGACGAACCGACGGGCGCGCGGAGGCTCGCTCCGGCGGGGCGCGGGGGCGGCGGGCGCGCGCTTCTTCCTAGGCGCCATGGGCCGCCTCGAGCCGTTGGGCGGCGTCCAGCACCGCGCGCACGATCTTGGGGTAGGTGCCGCACCGGCACAGGTTCCCGCTCATCCCGTGGCGGACCTCGTCCTCCGTGGGGTGCGGATTCTCGGCGAGGAGCGCCGCCGCGGCCATGATCTGGCCGGGGGTGCAGAAGCCGCACTGCAGGGCGTCGTGGGCGATGAACGCCTCCTGCAGGGCATGGAGCCGGTCGGGGGTGCCCATCCCCTCGATGGTGGTGACGGCCACGCCCTCGCACGCCGAGGCCAGGGTGAGGCAGGCGTAGGCCGGCTTTCCGTCCAGGAGCACCGTGCAGGCGCCGCACTCGCCGCGCCCGCACACGACCTTGGTGCCGCTCAGCGCCAGCCGCCCGCGGAGGACGCCGAGGAGCGTGTCACGGCCGGAGACGGCCACTTCGTAGGGCTTCCCGTTGACGATGAGTCGCATGCCGAGCGCCTGGCGGGAGTGAAGGGCGCTCGACCCTGTCCGGCCGGACGCCACCGATTATCTTAGTCGAACCAACGTCTGGCCGCAGCCATTCTCGAGGCCCCCAAATGCCCTACGTCATCACCGAAACCTGTATCGGAGTCAAGGATCGCGCGTGCGTGGATGTCTGTCCCGTGGACTGCATCTACGAGGGCGAGGACCAGCTGTACATCCATCCGGACGAGTGCATTGACTGTGGGGCGTGCGAGCCGGAGTGCCCGGTGACGGCGATCTTCCCCGAGGAGGACGTGCCGGTGCAGCTCAAGTCGTTCATCGACAAGAACCGCCAGGTGTTCGAGGGGCCGACGCCCCCGGGGCGGCCGAACCGCTGACGTCGGTCGACGGTCGACGGTCAACCGTCGACGGTCAGAAGAAGGACGACCCCTTCACGGCGAAGGCCCCGGCCAGCACCGCGTACTGCACGAAGGTGCTGAGCTCGCTGCGCCACGCCTCGCCCCAGTCGTGGGGGCCCCGCACGGCCTCGAGCGGAGCGCGCGGCACCCAGCGCGGCGTGGTGCGCTTGTAGGCCAGGTACTCGCCGCCGAAGATCGACTCGAGGACGCCCTCCTCGTAGCGCACGATGAGCGAATACTCGACGCCGAACAGCGCCACGGCCACGGGCAGGAACCAGAACACGCCCGACACGACCACGAACCCCGCCCAGATCAGCAGGTTGCCGATGTACAGCGGGTTGCGGGCCCAGGCGAAGATTCCGTAGGTCACGAGCCGCTGGACGTCGCGCGAGCGGCGGCGCGTGACGTTGCCGGCAGCGGCCACGCCGGCCAGCCGGAGCGCCTCACCCATGGCGATGATCACCGCGCCGATCAGCCACTGCGCGCCGGTCGAGTGGCCCGGGACGAGCAGCGGGACGAGCACGAACGGCACCGGCAACCATCCGCGGTTGCGGAACAGGATGGCACCCAGCCGGGCAGGCTTGCGGCGTTCGGCGTGGGAGATCGCATGCGCGTCGCGGCGCAGTTCGGCGTTGATCGTCATCGGATACCGAATGTAATAACGGGGACAGCGGGCCGGGCAACGGCGCCCCTCAGCCCCCGGGCCAGGGCGGCATCGCGGCCTTCCAGTCCTCGGGGACCGGGACCGGCTTGCCGGCGCGGTCGATGGCCACCACGACCAGCGTCGCCCGCGCCGCCAACTCTCCGTGGCGCGTGTTCCGCGCCTCCTGCCGCACGGTGAAGCTCGTATTGCCCGTCTTGAGCAATCCCGATCGGACGGCCAGGTCTTCGCCCGGCAGGGTGGGCGCCAGGTAGTCGATCTCCACATGCCGGACCACCGGGAGCACCGGGTGCGCGGCCAGCGCCTGCGCATCGAGCGCGTGGTCGAACAGCGTCCACCGGGCCCGCTCCAGGAAGCCGAGCATCTCGGCGTGGTTCAGGTGCCCCATCATGTCGCAGTCGGTGGGGTAGATGTGGAACAGGGCCTCGGGCATCGTCTCGGTCATAGGGGGACCCGTGGTAAAGCGTGAAGGGAAGCTCGGTTTGCTAGATTGTGGCAGTTTACCCGAACCGAGGATGCGCGTGGCGCCACCGAAGCCGCACACCCCGACCCTGCTCGAAACGCCGGAGACCACCGCCCGGTTCCTCCGCGAGATCGCCACCACCCGCGAGATCGCCGTGGACACCGAGGGGGCGAGCTTCCATCGGTTCGTGGATCGAATCTATCTGCTGCAGGTCTCCACGAGGGACCACTCGGCGATCATCGACCCGCTCGCCGTGCCGCAGCTCGACGGGTTGGGGGCGCTCATGGAGCGGCGCGACGTCGAGGTCGTGTTCCACGACGCCGACTACGACCTGCGTCTCCTGCGGCAGGACTACGGCTGGGACGTGGTCCGCATCTTCGACACCCGGGTCGCCGCGCAGCTGCTCGGCATCCGCGCCTTCGGGCTGGCCGCCCTGCTCGAGCGCTACTTCGGCGTCAAGCTCGAGAAGAAGTACCAGCGCGCCGACTGGTCGCTGCGCCCGCTCACCCCGGGAATGATCGACTACGCGGCGCAGGACACGATGTACCTGCTCGACCTGCGCGACCGGATGCGCGACGAGCTGGCCGGCGCCGGCCGCCTGGGGTGGGCCGAGGAGGAGTTCGAGATCTCCCAGTCCGTGCGCTGGGAGCCCGAGGAGCCCGGCATGGCGTTCCTCCGCATCAAGGGGACGCGCGACCTCAACCGCCGCGAGCTGGCGGTGTTCCGCGAGCTGGTGCACTGGCGCGACCGCGTAGCGGCCGAGCTGGACCGCGCGACGTTCCGCGTGGTGGGCAACGAGCCGCTGCTCGAGGCCGCGCGCCGCCAACCGCGCGACCGCAAGGCGCTCGCCTCGATCAAGGGAATGCCGAAGGGGATGATCGACCAGCACTCGGCCGACATCTTCGCCGCCATCGAGCACGGGCTGGAAGTGCCCGAATCCGATCTGCCGCGCTTTCCCAAGGGACGGCGGTGGGACCGGGATCCGGACTTCGACGCGCGAGTCTCGGCGCTCAAGACGGCGCGGGACGAGATGGCGGCGAAGTTGGAGATGGATCCCGGAGTCCTGTGTGCCAAGGATAGGATCGAAGCCGTCGCACGGCGGAACCCCGAAACGGCCGAAGAACTAGGGGAAGTATCGGAATTGAGAAATTGGCAGCGTGAGGTGTTGGGACCGGCGTTTCTCTTGGCCCTTAAACCGCATCGCCGGGACTCGCCGTATCGCGATTAGGGAAAGGGCGGAAGCACATACGACGCCGGCAAGAACCGCGCCGACAAGACCCGCGCCAGCAAGACCGGCGCGAACAAGAACTGCGCCGACAAATACAGCGCTGGGAACTGAACGACAGTCAACGGCGCTTCCCTGGCGCGGCTTCGCCGCGCCGTGCGCAGGTTACGGGGCCGAAGGCCGTAACGATTTAACCGCCGTTAATGCTGGCGCGGTTCTTGTCTGCGCGGTCTTTGTCGGCGCCGTGTTTGTCGGCGCGGTTCTTGCCGGCGCCCCTTGTACTTCAAAGTCCCATGTATGCGCGAACTCGGGGCTCGATTCTTTCCGGCGTCCAATACGGCTCCCACACCAGATTCACCACCACATCATCCACCCCGGGCATATTCCGCACCGTGCGCTCGGCATCCGTCATGATCTGCGGGCCGGCCGGGCATCCGGGTGAGGTGAGCGTCATGGCGATCACCACCGTCCGCCCCTCCACCATCACGTCGTAGACCAGCCCGAGATCGATGATGTTGAGGTTGAGCTCGGGGTCCTTGACCTTGCGCAGCGCGAGCTTCACCTGCTCGTCGGTCGGCGGCGGCGTCTCGCCGTCGCTCGCGACGGGCGGCGTCGCGGCCGGCGTCGCGGCCGGCGTCGGGTCGGAGATGTTGGAGTCGGGGATGTCGGCCATGCGGGCGTCCTTGGGTACCGTCGCAAGATGGCCGAACCGGTCACCGGATGGAAGCCGGGCCGCCTCGGCGGCCCCTCAGTCGCCGCGTTTCGCGCTCGAACCCGCGGACTTGGCCTTCGCCGCGGGCTTCCGCACGACCTTGTGGCGCGAATGCCAGACCCGGCGGTACCAGCCCACCTGCCGCTGCGTGCGCCACGACACCGGAGCCACCACCGCGTCGCCGTCGGTCGCGTCGTCCACCGACAGCGCCGACGCGTCGGCCAGATCGGCCCGCACGTCGGCGATCGCCTTCATGCTGTACCGCACCCGGGGATCGTACACGCGGTTCGTGAGCAGGATGACGAACATCTGCCGGTCGGGATCGATCCAGATCGACGTGCCCGTGAAGCCGGTGTGCCCGTACGCGTCCGACCCCATGTAGTCGCCGCAACTCCCCTCGCCGTCGCAGGTGTCCCATCCCAGCGCGCGCGTCCCGGCGTGCGGGGCCCGCGTCGTGAACAGCTTCACCGTGCTGTCGGCCACGATCCGCACGCCGTTGTACGTGCCGCCGTTCAGCATCATCTGGGCGAAGATCGCGAGGTCCGACGCCGTGCTGAACAGCCCCGCGTGCCCCGCCACGCCTCCCAGCGCCTCGGCGTTGTCGTCGTTCACCTGGCCCTGGAGCGGGTACCCTCGCCGCGACCAGGGCTCGGTGGGCGCGATCCGGTCGTCCAGCGCCTTCTCGGGGCGGAACTCCGTGTCGTGCATCCCCAGCGGGTCGAACACGTGCTCGGCCACGAACCGGTCCAGCGTCTCCCCGCTCACCGCCTCGACGATGAAGCCGAGCACGTCGGCGCCCAGGTCGGAGTACACGTACCGCGCGCCCGGCCGGCTGTAGAGGTGCGTGGCCAGCACCTGCGCGCGCGCCTGGGCCGGCGAGTGCGCCGTGCGCCACAGCTCCCGGTCGGCCGGCAGCCCCGAGCGGTGCTCGAGCAGCATCCGAACCGTCACCCTGTCCTTGAGCCCGCCCGAGAAGGCGGGGAGGTACTTGTACACCGGGTCGTCCAGCCGGACCTTGCCCTCGTCGTACAGCACCATGATCGCCGTGGTCGTGGCGATCACCTTGGTGAGCGAGGCCAGGTCGTAGATCGTGCGGTCCGGCACGACGAGCGGGCTCTTGCGGCTCCACGTCAGATGCCCGAATCCCTCGTCCACCACCGCGTACCCCTGCCGGCCCACGAACACCGACGCGCCCGGGAAGGCACCGGCGCGAATGCCCCGGGTGACCGCGTTGTTGACTTCGGCCAGCCGTTCGGCCGACATCCCCACCTCGCCCGGCTCGGCCGCCGGAAGACCCTCGCCCCCCGCCCCCCGCCGGGCGACGGCCGGCGCGGTATGGCTGCCGCTGAGCAGCAACACGGCAAAGAGGGTGTTCAGGAACACAGGACGCCTGGGCGGGTGATGTTGAGGTGGGACCGATGCGGGGTGGGACGCCCCGAAAGTCGGTATCGGACCGTTCGGAGCGCGGCACAACATGTCCGCATGTTGTCAAACGAACAAGTGCGGGTTTCGGTCACCGGAATGCCCCCGCGTGAAACGCATGGTCCTCGCTCCGGCTGGCGCGGGGCCCGGTAAACCCTTTTCGTAGTGCAGGCTGACCAATTCGGCGAACTCATGAGCGACGAGCAAGCCACCATTCGACGCGCCATCCAGGGCGATGAATCGGCGATGCGGGCCCTTTGGGCACGCCACGCGCCGCACATCGACATGGTCGTGCGCCGCCTGGTGGGGGCGGACCAGGATACCGCCGAGGACATCGCGCAGGAGGTCTGGATCCAGATCTTCCGCGCCCTGCCGTCCTACCGCGGCGATTCCAAGTTCGCCACCTGGGCCCATCGCATCGCGGTGAACCGCACGCTCAACGCGCTGCGCCGGACCCGCCGGCTCGCCAAGATCGAAGTTGAGGTTCAGGAGGACGCGGTGGCGGTGATGCCGGACACGGAGCGGTCGTTCGTCATGGCCTCGATCGAGGAGGCCGCCGCCCGGCTGTCGCCCGGCGCCCGCACGGTGTTCCTGCTGCACGACGTCGAGGGATACACGCACGAGGAGATCGCCGCCGAGCTGGGCATCACGGCCGGCGGCTCGAAGTCCCAGCTGTTCAAGGCCCGCGCGAAGCTGCGTACGCTGCTCGCGCATCTGGTGGATGCACCCGAACGCATGGAAGTGGAACATGTCGCACCTGTCTCCTGAACGTCTGGCCGCGCTGGCCGACGACGACCCGACGCCCGCCGAGCTCGCGCACCTGAGCGCGTGCCCGGCCTGCGCCGCCGAGCGCGAGGCCCATCGCGCGCTGGTCGCCCTGGCGTCGGTGG
>JBJKPA010000051.1:0-3302 GCA_046706905.1 Gemmatimonadaceae bacterium | reverse complement strand
TGGACCGGGCGGGCGGCAGCGCGGCACGCGCCACGGTCGCCCACCCGGTCGGTCGGTGTGCCGTTACTCGAGCTCGAGCCAGTCGAACGTGCGGGTGACGGCCTTCTTCCAGAAGCGGTACTCCTTCTCCCGCTCAGCCGCGGCCATGGCGGGACGCCACTCCTTGTCCTTCGCCCAGTTCTGGCGCAGGTCCTCCACGGCCGACCAGAAGCCGACCGCGAGGCCCGCCGCATACGCCGCGCCGAGGGACGTCGTCTCGGCCACCACGGGGCGGATCACCGGGACGTCGAGGACGTCGGACTGGAACTGCATGAGGAGCTCGTTGAAGACCATCCCGCCGTCGACCTTGAGGCTGGTCAAGGTGACGCCCGAGTCGGCCTTCATGGCGTCCGAGACTTCGCGCGTCTGCCAGGCCGTGGCCTCGAGCACGGCGCGCGCGAGATGGCCCTTGTTCACGTAGCGGGTGAGGCCCGCGATGACGCCCCGCGCGTCGCTCTTCCAGTACGGCGCGAAGAGCCCCGAGAAGGCGGGCACGAAGTACACCCCGCCGTTGTCGTCGACGGTCTTGGCGAGCGCCTCGATCTCGGCGGACGTACTGATCATGCCCAGGTTGTCGCGCAGCCACTGCACGAGGGCGCCGGTGATCGCGATCGAGCCCTCGAGCATGTACACCGCGGGCTCGGCGCCGATCTTGTAGGCGAGGCCCGTGATGAGCCCCGACTTCGAGGGGACCGGCTTCGTGCCCGTGTTCAGGAGCATGAAGCAGCCCGTGCCGTACGTGTTCTTCGCCTCGCCGGGGCTGAAGCAGGTCTGCCCGAAGAGGGCCGCCTGCTGGTCGCCCAGGTCGCCCGCCACGGGGATGCCGGCGAGGACGCCCTTGGCGCTGCCGTACACCTCGCTGGAGGGCTTGATCGCGGGGAGCATCGCGCGCGGCACGCCGAGGACCTTGAGGATCTCGGGATCCCAGTCGAGGGTCTCGAGGTTCATCATCAGCGTGCGGGAGGCGTTCGTCACGTCGGTGACGTGCACCCCGCCGTCGGGACCGCCGGTGAGGTTCCAGATGCACCAGGTGTCGATGTTGCCGAAGAGCAGGTCGCCTGCCTCGGCCTTCGCACGCAGCCCGGCGACGTTGTCGAGGAGCCACTTCACCTTGGGCCCCGAGAAGTAGGTCGCCAGGGGCAGGCCGGTCTTGGGGCGGAAGCGGTCCTGGCCGCCGTCCTTGGCGAGGTCGGCGCAGATCTGGTCGGTGCGGGTGTCCTGCCAGACGATCGCGTTGTGCACGGGCACGCCGGTGTGGCGGTCCCACACGACGGTCGTCTCGCGCTGGTTCGTCACCCCCACCGCGGCGAGGTCGGCGGCGGAACAGCCGGCCTTCGCCAGGGCGCCCGCGATGACCTCCTGGCTGCGCTTCCAGATCTCCGCCGGATCGTGCTCCACCCAGCCCGGCTTGGGATAGATCTGCTCGTGCTCTTTCTGGTCCACGGCGACGACCCGGCCCGCGTGGTCGAAGATCATGAAGCGGGTGCTGGTCGTGCCCTGATCGAGTGCTGCGGCGTACTTCGCCATGCCTGTCCCCTTTCTGCGGGAGCACCGGCCCCGTCAGCGTGGCGGGGCCGGCTGCCCCGCGTCTCTGTGTGTCCTGCCGCCCCGCGGCACGTGCGCCCCTCCCTAGGCGCACGCGTCGCGGAGGGCCTCGAAGAGGTACGTGGAGGAGGTGGCGCCGGGGTCCTGGTGGCCCGCGGAGCGCTCCCCCAGATAGCTCGCCCGGCCCTTCCGGGCGACGAAGGGGGTGACCCGGTCACGCCCTGCCGCGGCGGCGTCCGCGGCGCGGGCCAGGCCGTCCGCCAGATCGCCTGCCGCGACGCTCGCCTCGAGCGCCTCCACGGCGGGCGTCAGGGCGTCCACCATGGTCTTGTCGTCGAGGTTCGCCTTGCCCAGCGCGACGACGCCCCCGAGCCCGGCACGCAGCCCCTGCGCGAGCGCCTCGGGGCTGACCTCGGGGGCCTCGCCGAGCGAGGTGCCCCAGCGCAGGAAGAACGTCCCGTACAGCGGCCCCCCGGCGCCCCCCACGGTCGAGATGAGCGTCATCCCGACCGCCTTGAAGAGCGCCCCCGGCGGCCCCGCGCGGAGCGTCGGGAGCTTGGCCAGGACGGCCCCGAAGCCGCGGTCCATGTTGATCCCGTGGTCGGCGTCGCCGATCGCGGAGTCGAGCGCGGTGAGGTACTCCTTCTCTTCCGCCAGGCGTGCCGCGTAGCGCTCGATGAACGAGACGCACTGCTCGAGCGTGACGGCCACCGTCGCTACATCCCCCAGCGCAGCGCCGGGGTGTGGACCGGCGCATCCCAGAGCTTCACGAGCTCGTCGTCGAGCCGCAGCAGCGTGATCGAGCAGCCCGCCATCTCGAGCGAGGTGATGTAGTTGCCCACGAAGCTGCGCCCGATGCCGATGCCGCGCTCCTTGAGGATCGCGGCGAGCTTTCCGAAGACGACGTAGAGCTCCATCAAGGGTGTGCCGCCCATGCCGTTCACGAAGGCGAGGACGCTGTCGCCCGACTTGAAGGGCAGATCGTCGAGCACGGGCGTGGCGAGCAGGCTGGTGATCTCATCGGCCGTGGCGAGCGCCATGCGGGTGCGTCCCGGCTCGCCATGGATGCCGATGCCGATCTCCATCTCGTCGTCGCCCAGTTCGAACGTCGGCTTGCCCGCCGCAGGCACGGTGCAGGAAGTGAGCGCCATGCCCATGGAGCGCACGTTGTCCTGCACCTTCTGGCAGATGCGGGTGACCTCGGCGAGGTCGGCCCCCGCTTCGGCCGCGGCACCCACGATCTTCTCGGCGAGGACCGTGCCGCCCACCCCGCGGCGGCCCGCGGTGTACAGCGAATCCTGCACCGCCACGTCGTCGGCGATGACGACCGAGGCGACCTCGATGCCCTCCGCGCCGGCGAGCTCCGCCGCCAGCTGGAAGTTCATGATGTCGCCGGTGTAGTTCTTCACGATGTGCAGCACGCCCTTGCCGCCATCGACGGCCTTCGTGGCGACGAGCATCTGGTCGGGCACGGGCGAGGTGAAGACGGCACCCGGGCAGGCCGCGTCGAGCATGCCGTACCCGACGTACCCCCCGTGCATCGGCTCGTGGCCCGAGCCGCCGCCCGAGATCACCCCCACCTTGCCCTGCTTCGGGGCGTCCTTTCTCACCACCACGTTGGGCGCCTCGACCCGGATGAGGTCGGGGTGCGCCGCGAGCATGCCGGCGAGCTCCTCGTCGACGAGGCGCTCCGGCGCGTTGATGAGCTTCTTCATGGC
>JBJKPA010000050.1:0-5188 GCA_046706905.1 Gemmatimonadaceae bacterium | reverse complement strand
GGCTGTCGGCCGTGCGGGCCACGGCCACGGTGAGCGCCGCCTTGCGCGCCGCCACGCGCTGGCGCAGACCGGCGACGAGATGCGGCACGATCGAGTCGCGCAGCATCGTCACCTGGGCGCGCAGACGGCGGACGGGCAGGTACATGTTGCTGTAGCGCAGGCCCAGCAGGCGCAGGCTGTCCTCGCGGGCGGCGAGCGTCGAGAGCGCGTTCACCAGCTCGGGCGTGTGCTGCACCGAGGGAATGGCCTGATACGCGGCGACCGCGACGGCGCCGTCGGCGCCGAGCGCGGTCAGCGCCGAGTCGTCGGCCTGCGCGCTGTCGAGCTGCGCCTGCAGGTTCTGGAACTGCGCGAGCTCCGCGGCGTCGGGCGACAGGTCCGAGGCTGCCGGTCCGGTGGGTCCGGCCCCCGCGACCTGCGCCTGCGGCAGCGTGATCGTGCTCACGCGGAACTGCTGCAGCTGGGTCTCGGCGTCGGTCATCGCCTGCGAGGCGTAGTGCACCTGGCCGGCCAGCGAGGCGGCGATCTCGCGGAGCCGCTCGCGCTGCAGCTGGTTGGCGACCGCCACGTAGCGGGCCGTGATCGCGTTGAGCGTGCTGGCCGTCTGCACGGCATTGGTGCCGGCGAGCTTGACGGTGAGGAAATTGCCCGCCGGGTCGATGTTGGGCTGGATCTCGCCCTGCAGCGCGTCGGACAGCGCCTGCGGCGGCGTGACCGCGAGGGTCAGCGAACCGCCGGCGGGCAGGGTGGCGGCCGGCGGCCGCCAGCGGAGCCCGATCGCGCGGCCGATCGAGTCGCCGACCACGCCGTGCTCGAGCACGACGCCCTTGGCGTCGATGAGGCGATACCGGCGCCCCTTGGCGTCCACCGCGACCGTATACGCGCCCGGACGCAGGCCCGGGCCGGGTTCGATCGCCGCGAGCAGCCGGGGCGAGTGCGGCTCCGCCGCCCGGACCCACAGATGCTGCCGCGCGACGACGCTATCTAATATGGTATTGGTCCGGAGCAGGGAGACCCACCCTTCCGGGTCGAACAGCGTGGCCGAGCCGAAGGTCGCCCGCCCGCCGTTCCGCGCCCCCTGATCGATCCAGACGGTGGCGCTGGCCTCGTACTGCGCGTGGAGCAGCCGCGTGGCGAGGACGCCGAGCTCCGCGGCCAGGATCGTGATCAGCACGACCAGCCTGTGGCGGCGGAGCAACGCCCGGCCGGCGCGGCCCCAGTCCACTCCCGACGGCGGCGCCACCGCGCTTCGCACGGGAGCGCGCGGGGAGCCGGACGGCGTCCGTGGAGTGAAGGAACTGGGAAGCTGAGCCATGTTCGTCGTTGGTCCGCGTGATGAGAGGGATGCAGGCCGTCCATGCAAGTCCGGTACCGCGCCCGCGCCGCTTCACGCCGGGGCAACGCGCGCCCCCGGCGGTCCGATGGTCGCGAATCGGTGCACACCGCTGCATCGCCGCCGCCGCAGCTTGGTGCGGACCGGCGCCGCGAAGCCGCCGCCGCACCCGCGCCACACGGTGGCCCGATCCCTGCATTGGTGAGGCCACCACGGCACCCATCACCCGCACCCGGACCAACCGCTCATGTTCCTCAACGCCAGTCCATCGCCGGAACCGCACACCCCCGCGCCAGGTGATTCGCGAGCCCCTTCCGCGTTCGCCGCGGACCATGCGCCCATCCGGGTGCTGCTCGCGGAAGACGACCGGGCGTTGTCGGAGACCTGCGCCAACATCCTGCGTCACGACGGGTACGACGTGACCCCCGTGCGGACCGGGGAAGAAGCCATCGCGCTCGTCGCGCGCCGGCGCTTCGAGATCGTGCTCGCCGCGCTGCATACGCCGGCCGTGGACGCCATGACGCTCATGCGCCGCGCCCTCGCCGCCGCTCCCGACACGAGCGTGATCCTCATGACGGCCCGGCCGAGCGTCGAGTCGAGCATCGAGGCGCACCGGGCCGGCGCGTGGGACTATCTCGCCAAGCCGTTCTCCGCCGCCCAGCTCCAGGTCGCGATCGGGCGGGCGGCGCACCGCGTGCGCAACGCGCGGGCCGTCTCCGCGGCGCCGCGCACGGTGAGCGCGGTCGGGGACGACGTGCCGATCCTCGGCGTGTCGGCCGGGGTGCGGCAGGCCGTGGAGCTCGCCGCCCGGGTGGCGATGAGCGACGCCTCGGTGTTCATCAGCGGGGAGAGCGGCAGCGGCAAGGAGCTCGTGGCGCGGTTCATCCACGAGAACAGCCCGCGCAGTTCGCACCCTTTCGTGGCGGTCAATTGTGCAGCCCTCCCCGAAACGTTGCTCGAGTCGGAGATGTTCGGGCACTGCCGGGGCGCGTTTACGGGCGCCGTGCGCGACAAGGCCGGGCTCCTCGAGGCCGCCCACGGGGGCACGTTGTTCCTCGACGAGCTGATCGAGCTGCCCAAACCCGCCCAGGCCAAGTTGCTGCGCGTGGTGCAGGACGGCGTGGTGCGGCGCGTGGGGAGCGACGCCACCGACGCCGTGGTGAACGTGCGCTTCATCTCGGCCACGAACGGCGACCTGGAGACGGCGCGGCGCAGCGGCGTCCTGCGCGAGGATCTGTACTACCGGCTGTGCGTGGTGCCGATCCACCTGCCGGCGCTCCGCGAGCGTCTCGAGGATGTGCCGCTGCTCGCCACACACTTTCTTCACAAGTTCTGGGAACGGCGCGGGATGTCGCCGTCGCGGGCGCCGCAGTTGACGCCGGCGTCGATCGAGGCGCTGTGCGCGCATTCGTGGCCGGGAAACGTGCGCGAGCTGCAGAACGTGATCGAGCACGTCACGGTACTGGCCGAGGCCGGCACACAGATCGGGCCCGACGATCTGCCGATCGGGACGACCGAGAGCGCACCGGTGGGTGCGGCCGCGGCCGGCGGCACCGTGCCATCGTTCGACGAGCGCTATCACGAAGCGCGCGAGCGCGTGCTCACGCAGTTCGAGACGGAATACCTGACGTGGCTGGTGGACCGCGCGGCCGGCAACCTGTCCGAGGCGGCGCGCATCGCCGGCGTGGATCGCACGACGTTGTATCGCGTGATGGAGCGTCATGGATGGCGCCGTCCGCACGACGGGCGCGGATGGACGCCGATGCGCGGCAACGTCGCCATCCCGAGCGAGCCGGGTGGCGTGACGGCCGGCGAGTGATCGCGTCGCGCGACACCGTCGCGCGCGGTCCACGTTCGTCGCGAACACTCCACGCACGTGGGCCGTGTGGACGCGATGCCACAACTCGTAAGTCCGCCCCGCGCGCGCAGTTGACCGATCCCGTCCGTTCCGCGCCGCGCGCACGCGGCTTGCAAAACCGAGTGGCATGGCCAATCCCATTCTGCTCGAGTTCCCGCGCCGTCAGTCCGCGCGCGCCGCACGCACCGCGGCGGCACAACGCGAACGGTTCCGCCGACTGCTGAACATCGTCGTGGCGGCGATCGGCATCGTCGTGCTCCTGCCGCTCGGCCTCGTGATCGCCGTGCTGGTCCGCCTCACGTCGCCGGGCCCGGTGCTGTACCGCCAGACGCGCGTCGGCATCGACCGCCGCACGGTGGGGTTGACGCCCGCCTCGATGCGCCGCGAGCAGAACATCGGCGGGCGGCCGTTCACGATCTACAAATTCCGCACGATGCGGGTGAGCGATCCGCACGCCGGCGAGCAGTGGGCGCGGCCGGGTGACGATCGTGTAACGGCGGTCGGCCGCGTGCTGCGCAAGTTCCGGCTGGACGAGCTGCCGCAGCTCGTCAACGTGCTGCGCGGGGAAATGAACGTGGTGGGGCCGCGGCCGGAGCAGCCCGGCATCTTCGCGCAGCTGCGCGAGGAGATCGAGCACTACCCGGTGCGGCAGCGCGTGTTGCCCGGCATCACAGGCTGGGCGCAGGTCAACGCGGGGTACGATCAGTCGCTGGACGACGTCCGGCGCAAGCTGTCGTTCGACCTGCAGTATCTCGAGCGGCGCTCAATGGCCGAGGACGCGCGCATCCTGCTGATGACGATCCCGGTCATGCTCGGCCGGCGCGGCGCGCTCTAGGTGTAATTAGCGAAGAGGTTGTTCACTGAGCCGTAGCAATGCCAAGCTGGAGTTGTCGAGACCGTCAACCGGCAACTGCCAGAGGGCTCAGTGAACATCCACAAGAATGCACGATTGACCCCGGCGATGCGACAGGCCGTCGTCCGCCGGATCCAAGCGGGGGAGACCGGCCCGGCCGTCGCGGCCACCGTCGGAGTGAGTACCCGGACGATCTGGAAATGGGTCGCCCGGGCCCGCACGGAGGGCCCCGGCGGCCTGGCGGACCGCTCTTCGCGACCCTGGCACTCGCCGCGGCAACTGCCCCGCTATCAACGCCGGCAGATTCTCCGAGCCCGCCGCCGCCGCTGGAGCTCGCTGCGGATTGCCCACCACTACGGGCTCCCGGTCTCGACCGTGGTCACGGTGCAGCGGCGGCTGGGCGTGGCCCGGCTCCGCTCGCTCGAGCCGCCCCGCCCGCGGCACCGCTACGAACGCCGGCGGCCCGGGGCGCTCGTGCAACTCGACATCAAGAAGCTAGGCAAGATCGGTCGCGTGGGGCATCGCATCCACGGCGACCGCCGCACCCGGGTGCGTGGCATCGGCTGGGAGTACGTGCACTGTGCGATCGATGACTGCTCGCGGGTGGTTTACAGCGAAGTCCTCGCCGATGAGCGCGGCCCCACCGTGGCGGGCTTCCTCCACCGCGTCGTCGCCTGGTACCGTGCCCAGGGCGTTGCCGTACGGGCCGTGATGACCGACAACGGGAGCGGCTACTGCAGCCATGCCTTTCGGGACGCCCGCCGGGCGCTCCGGCTCCGGCATCTGCGCACCCGGCCCTATACGCCGCAGACCAACGGCAAGGTCGAACGCTTCATCCGGACCCTGCTCGCCGAGTGGGCGTACGTCCGCGCCTACCGCACCAGCGCCTCGCGGACGGCCGCCCTCCCACACTACCTTCATTTCTACAACACCGAGCGGCCCCACACCGCGCTCGGCTACACCGCACCACTCCAGCGCCTCATCGCGCGGCGGTGAACAACCTCTTCGTCATCAACAGCTAGCGCCTGCCTCACCGCTCATGTCTTCACGTCGGGATTTCGTTCGCCAGAGTGCCGCCATGGGGCTCGGCGCCGCCTTCGCCTCGCCGGCGCTGTCGCAGCTGCTTCGTTGGGACGGATTCACG
>JBJKPA010000049.1:0-14407 GCA_046706905.1 Gemmatimonadaceae bacterium | reverse complement strand
TACCGTACTCATATGCCGGCACGATGGGCCTGCTCCAGGGTTCGTCCATGGACCGGCGCTTCTTCCATCGGCTCGGCGCGTCGAAGCTCGACCGCACCATCTGCTCGATGGCCGGCACGATGGGCATGCGGATGACGATCGGCGCCAGCATCGGCGCCGACGCCGAAGGCCTGCCCGAGAGCGACCTCGTGCTCCTCTGGGGCACCAACACGCTCACCTCCAATCCGCACCTCTGGCCGTTCGTGCTCCGGGCCCGCGAACGCGGCGCGCGCGTCGTGGCCATCGACCCCATCCGCACCCGCACCGCAGCCCAGTGCGACGAGTGGATCGGCATCCGCCCCGGCACCGACGCCGCCCTCGCGCTGGGACTGATGCACGTGCTCTTCGCCCGCGGCCTCGAAGACCGCGACTACCTGGCGCGGTACACGCTGGGCGAGGCCGAGCTGCGCGGGCGCGTGGCCGAGTACCCGCCCGAGCGCGTGGCCGCGATCACCGGCCTCGACGCCGCCACGATCGGGCGGCTGGGCGAGGCGTACGGCCGCGCGCACGCCGCGTTCATCCGCGTGAACTACGGGCTGCAACGCCATGCCGGCGGCGGGATGGCCGTGCGGACCATCGCCTGCCTGCCCGCCATCACCGGCCACTGGCGCCGCGCCGGCGGCGGCGTCCAGCTCTCGACCAGCGCCACCTTTTCGTTCGACCGGCACGCGCTCGAGCGCCCCGACCTCTCGCCGCCGGTGCGCACGATCAACATGATCCGCCTGGGCGAGGCGCTCACCACGCCCGACGCGGGCGTCGGCGGTCCGCCGGTGCGCGCCCTCGTCGTGTACAACTCCAACCCGGCGTCGGTGGCGCCCGACCGCAACGCGGTGCTCCGCGGCCTGGCGCGCGACGATCTCTTCACCGTCGTGCTCGAGCACTTCCGCACCGACACCGCCGATTGGGCCGACTACGTGCTCCCCGCCACGACGCAGCTCGAGCACTGGGACCTGCACCTGGCCTACGGGCACCATTACGTAACGCTCAACCGCCCGTCGATCGCCCCGCTCGGCGAGTGCCTGCCCAACACGGAGATCTTCCGGCGGCTCGCCCGCCGCATTGGATTCGCCGGCGCCGAGTTCGCCGACGACGACCTGGCGCTCATGCGCCAAGCGCTCGACACGCAGCACGAGAACCTGCGCGGCGTGACGCTCGACGTACTGCTCGAGCGCGGGTGGATGCGCCTCGCCCTGCCGACGCCGTACCTGCCGTTCGCCGAGGGCGGATTCCCGACGCCGAGCGGCAAGTGCGAGTTCTACTCGGCGCGGATGCGCGAGATGGGACTCGATCCGTTGCCGGGCTACACGCCGCCGTACGAGGGCCCGGAGCGCGCGCCCGAGCTCGCCGCGCGCTACCCGCTCGTGCTCATCTCGTCGCCCGCCCACCAGTTCCTGAATTCGACGTTCGTGAACGTGGATGCGTTGCGCCGCGCGGCGCGCGAGCCGGAGTGCCTGTTGCATCCGCGCGACGCCGAGCGGCGCGGGATCGCGCCCGGGATGCGCGTCGCCGTGCACAACGACCGCGGCGCGTTCACGGCGGTGGCCCGCGTGGAGGACGCGATTCGCGAGGGCGTCGTGTGGGCCCCATCGATCTGGTGGGGCAAGCTCGCGCCCGACGGCGCAAACGCCAATCAGACCACTTCGCAACGCGAGACCGACATGGGACACGGTCCGGTGTTCTATGACAATCGCGTGGACGTTTCGCTCGCCGACTGATCGCCCCTTGCGCCCGCCGCCGGGGAATGCCTGATTCCGACGCATGCACCGGAGCCGCCCGTGACGAAGCTTCCCGAGACCCTCGGCGCCCTCAAGCGCTCGCCCTACGGTGTTCCCGAGCGCGCCATGCGCTCGGTGAAGGACGAGATGCGGCAGAACCTCCTCGCCCGGCTGTGCACCGACCAGCCGCTGTTCGCCGGCGTGCTCGGCTACGACGACACCGTCATGCCGCAGATCGTGAACGCGATCCTGTCGCGGCACAACTTCATCCTGCTCGGCCTGCGCGGGCAGGCCAAGTCGCGCATCCTGCGCGCCCTCACCACGCTGCTCGACGAGGCGATGCCGATCGTGTCGGGGAGCGAGGTGAACGACAATCCGTTCGCGCCGATCTCGAAGTTCGCGCGCCAGCTCATCACCGACGCCGGCGACGACACGCCCATCGCCTGGGTCGGCCCCGAGAGCCGCTACGTCGAGAAGCTCGCCACCCCCGACGTGACGATCGCCGACCTGATCGGCGACCTCGACCCGATCAAGGCGGCGCGCGGCGGGCACCTGCTCTCCGACGAGCTGACCATCCACTACGGGATGCTGCCGCGGGCCAACCGCGGCATCTTCGCGCTCAACGAGTTGCCCGATCTCGCCGGCAAGGTGCAGGTCGGCCTGTTCAACGTGATGCAGGAAGGCGACGTGCAGATCAAGGGCTATCCCGTGCGGCTCGCCCTCGACGTGCAGCTCTGCTTCACCGCCAACCCCGAGGACTACACGGCGCGCGGCAAGATCATCACCCCGCTCAAGGACCGCATCGGCAGCGAGATCGTGACCCACTACCCGGAGGAGGTCGAACTGGGAATGGCGATCACGGCGCAGGAGGCGTGGACCGAGCGCGGGCACCGGCGGGTGCGCGTGCCCGACTTCGTCAGCGAGCTGATCGAGCGCGTGGCGTTCGAGGCCCGCGCCGACCGCCGCGTGGACAAGCGCTCCGGCGTCTCGCAGCGCATGCCGATCAGCGTGCTCGAGAACGTGGTGTCGAACGCCGAGCGGCGCGCCGTGATGTCGGGCGAGGAGGAGATCGTGCCCCGCGTCTCGGACGTGTACGCCGCGCTGCCGGCGATCACGGGCAAGCTGGAGCTGGAATACGAGGGCGAGCTGGTGGGCGGGCCGGCGATCGCCCGCGAGCTGATCCGCGCCGCGGCCGACGAGACCTTCGAGACGCGCGCCGGCGGGGTCAACGTGGACGACATCGTGATCTGGTTCGACGAGGGCGGCGCGCTCCAGGTGGCCGACGACGCCAAGCCGGCCATCGCGCTCCAGGGGTTCGAGGTCGTGCCCGACCTGATCCACATCGTGCACCACACGGGGCTCGCCCGCGAGGACGACGCCGCGCAGGCGGTGGCGGCATGCGAGCTGGTGCTCGAGGCCCTGGTCGCGCGGCGCCGGATCTCGCGCAGCGACGGCGGCCGCTACACGCGGGCCGTGCCGGAGCAGCGCCGGCGTCCGAATCAGGACTTCTTCGGCGGCGGGCTCGGCTAACCCCACGGCGATGACCGTCAGGTCGGTCGAGCCCCCCGCCGCACCACCGCCGGGCACCGGAGTCCGGGTCCGCCCGGCCACGGCCGCCGATCTCGACGCCATCGCCGAGCTGCGCCTCGCGCTGCTGCGCGAGTATCCGCACCACGTGATCTACGGCCGGCTGCATCCCGACGCCGAGGCGCGGGCGCCGGTGCTCAGCGAGCGGCAGCTCGCGTCGTCGCGCGACGCGTTCTTCCTCGCCGAAGCCGGCGGGCACGCCGTGGGCCTGCTGCGCTGCACCGAGTCCGAGGCGTCGCCGCTGCTGCTCGTCGAGCGGTTCGCGTATCTGTCCAGCGTCTACGTCCGCCCGGCCTACCGGCGGCGCGGGATCCTGCGCGCCATGCTGCGCGACGCCGAGGCATGGTGCCGCGACCGCGGCATCGGCGACATGCGGCTGCACAACGTGCCCGGCGGCGCCGCGGCGGCCGTCTGGACGGCGCTCGGCTTCGACGTCGTGGAGGAGGTACGCGTGCGGCGGTGTCCGGAGCCCTGAGCCCATGGCCATCGTTACGATTTCCCGTATGTACGGCTCCGGCGGGTCGCTCGTCGCGCGGCGCGTGGCCACCGCGCTCGGGTGGGACCAGCTCGACAACCGTGTCGTGGACGCGGTGGCCGACCGCCTGGGCATCGCCCGCGCCGAGGTCTCGGCGCACGAGGAGCGCGTGCCGTCGCTGGTCGAGCGGCTGGCCGCCGCGCTCACGCTGAGCGTCCCCGAGATGCTCCCCGTGGCCGATACGACGCTCCCCCTCACCGAGGAGCGCATCGTCTCCATGACGCGCGCCGTGATCGAGGAGGCGGTCCAGTCGGGGGACGCGGTGCTGGTCGGCCGCGGCGCCCAGTGCCTGCTCGCCAACCGCCCCGACGCGCTCCACGTGTTCTGCTACGCGCCGCGCGCCGCGTTGATCGCGTTCGCGATGAGCGACCGCGGCGTGGACCACGACGAGGCCGGGCGGATCGTGGACCACACCAACCGGCAGCGGCAGGAGTACGTGCGCCAGCACTTCCACCGCGAGTGGCGGGCCGAGGAGAACTACGACCTGTGCGTGAACACGGGCACCCTCGGCATCGACGGCGCGGCGCGTCTCATCGTCGACGTGGCGCGCGAACGGTTCGCCTAGCGCCGACGGCGCTCAGCCGCGGCGCTTGAGCTTCGCGAACCAGCGGTCCACTTCGGCGGGCAACAGCAGGTTGTCGGAGATCGCGGCGATCTCGTCCGCCTCCCGCCACGCCGCCTCGAGCATCGCCAGCTCGCCCTCCATCGCCCGCCGCTCGGTGTCCTCGTGCAGCGTCATCTCCAACGCCAGCCGCACCGGCTTCGGGATCTGCCTGATCACCCGGCCCGAGCCGGCGGCGTGCGTCTGGCGCGCGAAGAAGCGCTTCGGGTCGGCGTCGTCCTGAATCAGCCGCACGGCCTGCTGTACGTCGTCCTTGCCCGCGCCGCTCACGTTGATCTTGGGCAGCAGCTTGCCGGCCACGCGCACCGCCTCGGCGCCGGTGAAGGTGGCGATCAGGCGTTGACGCTGCGTCTCCATCCGCGGCGGCGGCGGATCGCCGATGCGGCGGGGCATGTCGGGAAGCGTGAATCCCCGCCGCGGGACCGGCACGCGCAGCGCCCACCCGAGTTCGCTGTCGTCGGCCACCAGCCTGGCCTTGGCGACGTGGTCCGCCTGGAGCGTGACCGGCTTGTCCATCCACGGCATCGGCACCTTCACGCGTCCGAACGCGCGGCGGTAGGCCTGGATCATGAATTGCGGCGCCTGGCCCAGGAATCCGACACCGCCGATGGCGTAGAGCCCGAGGGCCGGTCCCACGATGTACACGCCGGCCACGGCGGCCACGCCGAGCCCGGCGTAGGTGTAGTACCGCCGCTGCCGGCGTCCGAACTGGTCCCCGTACCGCCACGCCGCCATCTCGGGACGCTGGGGCCGCCCGATGCGCACCAGCTCGAGCCCCTCGCGCAGCCGGGCCATCCCGATGTTGTCGGTGGACGCGCGCAACTTGGTGTCGCGGTACCGCCGCTCGCACTCCTCGATCGCTTCCCACCGCTCCTCGAGCGGGCTCAAGTTCCACCGCTCGCACTTGCGGCACACCACCCACAGCCGCCCCTTGGCGGGATCGAACGCCAGGCGGCGCCCGACCGGGAAGTGCTCGATGACCTCGTTGTGGCCGAGATCCGAATTGCAGAACAGGCAGGTGGAGTACATCGCGTCAGATCGTGCGCATTTGGGGAGTCTTGCGGAACGCCCACGAACAATACGCGAAAATCACGACGGCGGTTCCGGAAATCGCGACGCCATCGCCCAGACGCTCCGCGATCGCGCCGGCGAGCAGCGATCCCACGGCCTGCGACAGCCCGACGACGACGAACGAGTAGGCGGCCATGAGCCGTCCGCGCAGCGCGTCGGGCACGATGGATTGCAGCATGGAGTTGGCCAGCGCGCCGCTCACGATCATCGCGAAGCCGGTGGCGAGCAGCGCGGGATAGGCCAGGGCCGCCGAGTTCACCACGCCGAACAGCACGAGCAGCAGCGCGTAGGCGCGCGTACCCCGCTCCCAGAGCGCGCCGCGCTCCCAGTTGCCGCCGACGGCGGCCAGCCAGAGCGCGCCGCCCAACCCGCCCACGCCGACGCAGGCGAGGAGCAGCCCGTAGCCGCCGGCCCCCATGTGCAGCCGGTCGCGCGCCACCACCGGCATCAGCGTCAGGTACGGCACGCCGAGCACCGAGTACACCGCCACGACCTTGAGCATCGCCGCCACGACGCGCGTGTCGCGCATGTAGCGGACGCCCTCGACGATCCCCTTGAGCGGCGACGCCACGGCGGCCGTCGGATGCCATTTGGGAAGTCGTATCATGAGGAGCCCGGCCAGCACGGCGACGTAGCTCAGCGCATTGAGGCCGAAGCACCAGGCGATGCCGAGCTGCGCGATGGCCGCCGCGCCCAGCGCCGGACCGACGATGCGCGCCAGGTTGAACCCGCTGGAGTTGAGGGCGATCGCCTCGCGCAGATCCTCCCGCCCCACCAGCTCGACCATCAGCGACTGGCGGGCCGGGATCTCGACCGCGTTGATCACGCCGTTGGCGAAGGCGAGGCCGACCAGCCACCAGATCGTGGCCGCGCCCGTCCAGGCGATGTACCACAGGAGGGCCGCCTGGGCGAGGAAGAGCGCCTGGCCCCAGATGACCAGCCGGAGCTTGTTGCTCCGGTCGACCCAGACGCCGCTGAACAGCGAGAACCCGACCACCGGCCACGACGAGGCCGACGCGACGAGCCCGACGAGGAAGGGGCTGTTGGAGAGCTGGAGCGCCAGCCACCCCAGCGCCATCGTCTGCATCCACGTCCCGATGAGGGACAGGGTCTGGCCGAACCAGAAGAACCGGAAATTCCGGTGGCGGGCGAGGGCGCGAAAGGGGTTCGCGGCGGGCACGCGCCGAATATACCGGAATTCCGCCCCCGCACCCCAACTGAAGGCAGAGAGCCGGCGGCTGACGGCCATCAGCCGTCGGCAACCGCGACGGGACCCCACGTTGTGCACACGAACCCGCCCTGCTGAGAGAGGTCCCGTGTGCAGTTGTGGCTAACAGCTAACGGCTGCCAGCTACCGGCTTTGAGCCTTCAGTCGCCGTTCCCGCCCCTTCCCGTTGGCACTCCTTCCCCGGCCCGCGTATTCTTGTGGTTGGAGGCCCGCATGCGATTCCATACCTACACGAAGTTCAGCCCCGAGGCGGCCGACCAGATCGACCTCCAGGCCCTCCTCGACAAACTGGCCGACTTCCTGCTCCAGAGCGGCTTCGCCGGCGCCAACCTCCCCTTCCAGGGCAACTTCGACTTCGGCGAGGAGCACGACCGCTCCCTCGACGCCCTGCGCCAGGCCAACCTGAACGCGCTCATCGAGAGCGGCCAGATCACCCCCGAGATCCTCGAGGCCCTGCGCGGCCAGGGCGACGAGGAGGCCCAGGCCAAACTCGCCAAGCTGCTCGACGACCTCGACCAGCGGCTCATCGACGAGGGCTTCCTCAACCTCGAGGCCCCCCCGCAGATGCCCGGCGACCACCAGCCCGTGGAGGGCAAGGGCAGCCTCGCCCAGGCCGCCGCCCGCGACGTCCAGTTCAACCTCACCGAGAAGGGCATCGACTTCCTGGGCTATAAGAGTCTTCGTAACCTGCTCGGCTCGCTCGGCAAATCGAGCGCCGGCAGCCACGAGACCCCGCACCTCGCCACCGGCATCGAGGCCGACGGGTGGAGCAAACCGTACGAATTCGGCGACGTCCTCAACCTCGACGTCAACGAGACGCTCAAGAACGCCCTCGCCCGCACCGGCAAGATCGAGGTGCCGATCGACCTCGACTACGGCGACCTGATGGTCCGCCAGGCCGAGTACCGCTCGTCGTGCGCCACGGTGCTGATGCTCGACTGCTCGCACTCGATGATCCTCTACGGCGAGGACCGCTTCACCCCGGCCAAGAAGGTCGCGCTGGCGCTCACGCACCTCATCCGCACCCAGTTCCCGGGCGACACGCTCAAGGTCGTGCTCTTCCACGACTCGGCCGAGGAGATCCCGCTCGCCGCGCTGGCGTCGGCCCAGGTGGGGCCGTACCACACGAACACCGCCGAGGGACTCAAGGTCGCCCGCCGGCTGCTCATGGCGCAGAAGAAGGACATGCGCCAGATCATCATGATTACCGACGGCAAGCCCAGCGCGCTCACCATGCCCAACGGGCAGATCTACAAGAACGCGTTCGGGCTCGACCTCACCGTGATCAGCGAGACGCTCAAGGAAGTGGGCCGCTGCCGGCAGAGCGGGATCATGATCAACACCTTCATGCTCGCCCGCGACCGCGCCCTGGTGGAGTTCGTGAAGCGCGTGTCGGAGATCAGCCGCGGCAA
Source organism: Gemmatimonadaceae bacterium (assembly GCA_046706905.1). GTDB lineage: Bacteria > Gemmatimonadota > Gemmatimonadetes > Gemmatimonadales > Gemmatimonadaceae > JAGWRI01. Next base: position 6,198 of record JBJKPA010000049.1, on the reverse strand, counting down.
GGCCTACTTCACCACCACGATGACGCTGGGGCAGTTCATCCTGATGGACTTCCTCAAGCGCAAGACGCGGAAGGTCTCATAGCCCCGACGCCCGCACGACGGCGCCGACCGGCGCCGCCGCGCGTGGACGCGGCCACCGCGCGCGAATTCTCCCGACGGCTGCGCGCCTGGTTCCGCCGCCACCACCGCGATCTCCCCTGGCGCCGCACGCGCGATCCGTACCAGGTCCTCGTCTCCGAGCTGATGCTCCAGCAGACGCAGGTCTCGCGCGTGCTCGAGTTCTATCCGCGGTTCCTCGACCGCTTCCCCACGGTGCACGACCTCGCCCGGGCGCGCCCCGCCCACGTGCGCGAGGCGTGGGAGGGACTCGGCTACTACGCGCGGGCCCGCCATCTCCACGCGCTGGCGCGGCACGTCACCCGCGACGGCGGCGACGGCACGCTCCCGCCGCACCCCGAGGCGCTGCGCGCGCTGCCCGGGATCGGCGCCTACACCGCCGGCGCCGTGGCCAGCTTCGCATACGAACGGCGCGCGGCCGCCGTGGACACCAACGTCGCCCGCGTGCTCACGCGCGCCTTCGCGCCGCGGCTCGATCCCAAGCGGCCGCGCGACCTCACGCGGCTCTGGTCGATCGCGGAACGCATCCTGCCGCGCACGGGTACAGCCACGTGGGTGCACAACCAGGCGTTGATGGAGTTGGGTGCGCTCGTCTGCACGGCGCGCGTCGCACACTGCGGCGCCTGCCCGGTGCGGTCCACCTGCAGGACCGGACGCAAATCGAAGGAGGTAGGATCATGACGACAGTCACCCCCCGGCTGCCGGCGCGATTCGCGCGGTACGTCTCCACCATCGCCGCCGCCGCGGCCCTCACCGCCGCGCCGCTCCACGCCCAGCAGATCGGCGGCTGGCATCCCGGCATCTTCGTGGGCGGATTCGCCTATCCCAACAACGCCGCCGAAGGCACCGCCAACGCCTCGCTCTCGCGCGGCGGGGTCCACGGCGCCCTGTTCGCCGATCGGTGGATCTCGCCCTTCACCGGCGTGCGGGTCGAAGCGAACGCGATGCTCGTCCCGGGCGGGAATCCCCACCCGATCTACTGCGAAACCGGCCCGGGCTTCTCCGCCCCCTGCCCGCAGCCGGGCGGGCACATGAGCGCCGGCGGCCTCGAACTCGCGCTGCTGGCCTCCCCCGGAGGGTCGGCCGGCGACGGTGCCGTCGTGGACGTCGGGCTCGGCGTCTACCGCACCTTCGCCCGCCCGGTCGGCGTCGCCGAGCCGACGACGCGCCTCATCAACGTCGCCGGCGCACACGTCGGCGGCTCCGTTCCGCTCGCGGGACCGGTGCGGCTGCAGCTTCGGGTCCAGACCCTCGGCGGCGGCGTGCTGCGCTTCGCCGGAGGGGGCGGAATCGGCGTCGTCTTTTAGCTTTAGCGCGTGACCCTGCTCTCCTTCTCCGACGTCGGCGTCGACTTCGGCGCCACGACGCTCTTCTCCGGCGTCACCTTCACGGTGGCCGCCGGAGACAAGTGGGGCGTCGTGGGGAGGAACGGCACCGGCAAGACGACGCTCTTCCGCCTGCTCACCGGCGAGCTGACGCCCACCCGCGGCGCGCTGGCGCGCCAACCGGCCACGCGCGTGTCGCTGCTCGAGCAGCACCGCGACTTCGGAGACGCCGAAACGGTGTGGGAGGCCGCCGCCGGCGAGCTGCACGCCCTGCTCGCGCTCGAGCGCTCCCTCGTCGAGCAGGCCGCCGCGCTGGCCCATGACTCGTCGCCCGAGGCGATGGAGCGCTACGGGCGCGACCTCGAGCGGTTCGAGCACGAGGGCGGCTACGAGGTCACGTCGCGCATCGACGCCGTGCTGCACGGGCTGGGGTTCGACCCCGCCGCGGCGCGCACCACGCCCGTCACCGTGTTGAGCGGCGGCGAGCGCGGCCGGCTCGGCCTCGTCCGCCAGCTCACCAGCACCGCCGACGTGCTCCTGCTCGACGAACCGACCAACCATCTCGACCTCGAGACCACGGCCTGGCTCGAGTCGTACCTCAAGACCGTGGACCGCACGGTGCTGCTCGTGAGCCACGACCGCGCCTTCCTGGCCGCGACGGTGGACCACGTGCTCCACTTCGAGGGTGGCACGGCGCTGCCCTATGCCGGCGACTACAGGGCGTTCGTGATCCAGCGCGCCGAGCGGCGGCTGGCGCAGCAGCGGGCGTTCGACCAGCAGCAGAAGAAGATCGCCCGCGAGTCGGACTACATCGCCCGCAACATCGCCGGGCAGAACAGCCGCCAGGCCAAGGGGCGCCGCAAGCGGCTGGAGCGCATGCCGCGCCTCAGCGCGCCCATCGCGGTGGACGACGATGCGATGGCGCTGCGGTTCGACGTGCACGATCGCGGCGGCGACCGCGTGATTCAGGCCCTGAACGTCTCGGTGAAGATCGGCGAGCGCACGCTCGTCGAGCGCTTCAACGGCACGCTCATGCGCGGCGACGTGCTCGGCCTCGTCGGCCCCAACGGCGCCGGCAAGTCCACCCTCATCCGCGCCATCTTCAGCGAGCACCCCGTGGCCGCCGGCGAGCTGCGCATCGGCAACTCGATCGACGCCGGCTGGTACCGGCAGGACCTGTCGCAGGTCCCGCTCGACCGCACGATCTACGGCGCGATCGAGGATCTCCGCCCCACCTGGGAGCGCCGGCTGATCCAGGGCCACCTCGGCCGCTTCGGCTTCTCGGGCGACGAGGTGCAACGCCGCGTCGAGACCCTGTCCGGCGGCGAGCGCGCCCGCGTGGCGCTGGCCATGCTCATGCTCTCGCGCGCCAATCTGCTGGTGCTCGACGAGCCGACCAATCACCTGGACGTCGAATCGATCGAGGCCCTGGAAGACGCCATCGACGCCTACGAGGGCACCGTCCTGCTCGTGAGCCACGACCGCGAGCTGCTGCGCGCCCTCACGACGCGCGTCTGGGTGCTGCACGACCGGCACATCACCGAATTCGACGACGGGTTCGCCGAGTGGGAGGCGGTGAGTGCCGAGCGCGCGCACGCGGCGTCGGTCCGCGCCGCGGAGGAGGAAGCACTTGCCCGGGTGCAGGAGCGGAAGCGCCTGGTCGCGCAGCGGGAACGCGAGGCCAGGAACGATCCGCGCAAGGAACGCCGCGCCGCCGAGCGCGAGCTGGCCGAGGCCGAAGCCGAAGTCGCGCGGCTGGAGGCCGAAGTGGCCTCGCTCACCGCGGCGCTCGAGGACCCCGATCTCTACACGCGCACCGACGGCGTGAGCGAGGCAAAGCGGCTCGGCGCCGACCTCGACGCTCGGAAACGTGAACTCGACGCTGCCCTCGAACGGTGGACGGCGGCGACCGAGCGCGCCGAGACGCTCAGCGCACCGTGAGGAAACCGCGCAGCCGGACGTCCTTGGAGCTGGCGCCCACCATCACGCGGAACCGGCCCGGCTCCACCACCCAGACGTTCTGCTGATTCACCAGGTGCAGCTCGTCGGGGCCGAGCGTGAACTCCACCGACGCCGACTGCCCGGGCTCCAGATGCACGCGGCGGAATCCCTCGAGCTGCATCACCGGCCGCCCGACCGTCGCCAGCACGTCGTGGATGTAGAGTTGCACGACCTCGTCGCCGGCGCGTGAGCCCGAGTTCGTGACGGTGCAACGCACGCTGGCCGAGCCCGCCGTGCCGATCGTGTCCGGCGTGATTCGCAGGTTCGAATAGTCGAAGGTGGTGTAGCTCAGCCCGAACCCGAACGGAAAGAGCGGCTGCCCGGTGAGGTTCACGTAGTCGTCGCCGCGGCCCGTGGGCTGGTGGTCGTACACGAGCGGGAGCTGCCCCTCGAACACCGGGAAGGTGATGGGCAGCCGCCCCGCCGGATCGGCGTCGCCGAACAGGACGTCGGCCACGGCCGGACCGCCCTGCTCGCCCGGGTACCACGCGTCGAGCACGGCGCTCGTCGAGTCCAGCCAGTCGGACATCGTGATCGCGCTGCCGCCGATGAGCACCACCACGGTCGGCTTGCCGGTGGCGGCCACCGCCCGGATCAAAGCTTCCTGATGGCCGGGCAGCCCGAGCAGCGCGCGGTCGCGGAACTCTCCCTCCTCGATTCCGGCGACGACGACCGCGACGTCGCTCGCCCGCGCCGCGGCGACCGCCGAGTCGATCTGCGCGGGCCAGTCGTCCGGCACGCCGGCGTCCCAGACGAGCTTCAGGCGCGCGTTCCCGGTGCTCTCGTAGTACTCCAGCCGGATGTCGTGCGTGCTGCCCGGCGCGAGCGCCACGTCCGCCAGATGCACGCCGTACGAGCGCTTGATCCAATCGTCGATCACGAGCTTGCCGTCGAGATACAGCCGGTAGCCGTCGTTCCCCTCCACGCCGAGGTGCGCCACGCCCGACGCCGGCGCGGTGATCCGCCCCGTCCAGCGCACCGAGTACCAATCGAAGGGGATGCCGCGCCCCGGCGAGTTGAGCGTCCACCCGAAATCCACCCGCGGATCGGTGCGCACGATGCGGGGAGCGCCCTCGAACCCGTTGTTGCTCCAGTACTCGCCCTGCAGGCCGCGCACCGTGCGCCCGCTGTCGGTGCTCGACAGCGCGCTGTCCGGCACGATGACGTAGGTCGGCGAGCTGCGCCCCGGGCCCGCCGCGTAGTGCACGCGGTCGGCGCCGAGCCGGTCGCGCATCGCCTGGAGAATGGAAATGCGCCGCAACCCGGGCCCGCTGTAGTCGCCCAGCCGCGCTTCCTCGGCGTCGGCGCCGATCACCGCCACCGAGCCCACGTTCGGCGACAGCGGCAGCGTTTCGTGCTCGTTCCGGAGCAGCACGATGGATTCCTCGGCCGCGCGCCGGGCCAGCGCGAGGTGCGCGGGGCTGCCGTTCTCCGCCGCCGCGCTGTCGGGATCCACGAACGGGTGGTCGAACAGGCCGAGCGCGAATTTGGCGCGCAGCACGTGCGCCACGGCGGAATCCATGACCGCGCGCGGCACCATCCCGCGCGTGAACGCCGCGAGGTACGGCCGGTGCTGCGGGTACGACGACTGGAATACCACGTCCAGCCCGGCGTCGAACGCGTCGCGCGTGGCGGTGAGCGTGTTGGCCTCGGTGTGCTGGAGCACGGTGGGTCCGCCGGTGGCCGCCGCGTCGGAAATCACGAAGCCCGTGAATCCCCACCGGTGGCGCAGCACGTCGGTGAGCAGCCATCGGTTCTGCGTGGCCGGCACGCCGCGCACCGAGTTGTACGCGCTCATGATGGACTGCGCGCCGCCCTGCTGGATGGCCGCCTTGAAGGGCGGGAAGAAATACTCGTCGAGCACCCGCTGGTCCCAGTCGATGGGATAGCTGTCGCGCCCGCCGGCGCCGATGTTGGCCACGAAGTGCTTGGGCGTCGCGACGACGCCCGCGCGCTCGAATGCCCCCGCGAAGTTGCGCGCCATGACCGACGAGAGGTACGGGTCCTCGCCGTACGTCTCCTCGACGCGCCCCCAGCGCACGTCGCTGGCGAGGTTCACCACCGGCGACAGCACCTGCCGCACGCCACGGCTCCGCGTCTCGGCGGCGATGGCCGTCGCCACGTCGTGCATCAGCGTCGTGTCCCAGGTCGCGGCCAGGCCGATGGCCTGCGGAAAGACCGTCGCGCCCTCGCGCACGAGGCCGTGCACGGCCTCGTCGAACGGGATGATCGGAATGCCGAGCGCGGTGCTGTCCACGAAGTAGCGTTGGATCGCGTTGATGCGTGCGGCCTGCTCGCGCGCCGCGTCGGCGACCGGCACCGTGTCGCCCGGCGGCGCCTCGGAGATCTGCAGCCCGAACACGCCGCGCGAGTAGTCGTAGGCGGGATTGTCGCGGTCGCCGGGGATCATGAACAGCTGCCAGAACTTGTCCTCGACGCTCATCCGGCGCATGAGGTCGCGCACGCGGGCGTCCACGCTCGCGTGGGGATCGCGGTACAGCGGGCGCGGCGCGGGCTGCTGGGCACCGGCGGCTTGCCAGGCGGCGGCGAGCGAGAGGGCGGCGGCGAGTCGAAGGAGTTTCATGGACGGGATCGGGCGGCCGGGGGAGCCGCGATAACATAGGCCCGATGCCGGAGTGGGGATAGGCAGCCGCCGCGCCGGCTGTATCTTATTGCGGCATGGCGCGCACCTCCCTCGAACCTCGATCCCGAATCGCCGGTGACTAGGAAGAAGTCTTCCTCCGGTGGCAAGTCC
>JBJKPA010000048.1:0-5213 GCA_046706905.1 Gemmatimonadaceae bacterium | reverse complement strand
GCTCCGGCGTGGGCACGGGAGCCGGTGCCGGCGCGGGCTCGGGGAGCACCGGCTCGGCCCGGGCGGCGCCCAGCAGGTCGTGCACCCGGTTGAGATCGGCCCCGACCACCGCCTGCTCGGCGGCCAGCGCGGCCAGCGCCTCGTCGGCCTCCTTGGCCGTCGAGTCCCATTCTTCCGGGGACAGCTCCCCGACGTGCGCGCGCAGCTCGGCTTCGGCGCGGGCGTCGCGCCGCGCCTGCTCCTGCTCCATCAGCTCGGCCAGCCGGGCCGTGTAGCGCTCGGCCTGCGCCTCCAGCTCTTCGGCGTGGGACTGCAGCTCTTCCACGACGGCCGTGAGCCGTTTCTCGTAGTCGGCGCGGACGCGTTCGTAGACGTTCCGGGGCGTGGCGTCGCGCCGCGATTCGAGCGTGGCGATCCACGTCTCGAACTTGGAGCGCTCCTGCATGAGCGCCGTGACGACGTCGAGTGGGGAGTTGGGCGTCTTCTTGCTCATTCGGGATCCCGCGCCGCGCGGGTGGCGGCGCGCAAAACGGAGGCTTCGGCGTCGCTCAGCGGGTTCACCCGCCCCACCTGGCGCGCGGCGAGCAGGATGCGCGCGGCGTGCTCCAGGCTTTCCATGCGCTGGTGCGCGATGGCGAGGGTGGGACCCACTGTCGTGGCGCCGTGATTGGCCATGAGGAATGCGTCGTGGTGCAACAGGTAGGGTTCGAACTGGTCGGCCAGCAGGTCGCCGCCCGGTGTCGCGTACGGGACGAGCGGCACGCCGCCCATCTGCGCCACGAGCTCGGGCAGCACGGGCGCCATGAAGTCCTCGCCCGCCACTGCAAAACCCGTTGCCGTCGGCGGGTGGGCGTGCACGACCGCGTGCACGTCCGGCCGGCGGCGATAGATGCGTACATGCATCCTTACCTCTGACGACGCAACATGGTTCCCGGAAACGTGTTGGCCATCCGGGTCCACCACGACGAGATCGTCGGGGGCCAATTGCCCCTTGGACAACCCCGAGGGGGTCACCAGGAGGCGGCCATCCCCAAGCCGCACCGACACATTGCCGTCGGCCCCGGCGATCAGCCCCCGGTCGTAGAGCCGGCGGCACACGCCGACGATCTCCGCCCTGAGCCGCTCGTCGGCGCTCACGCTCATCCCGCGGCCCGGTGAATCACCCGCCCGTCCACCAGGGTGAAGTGCACGCGGCCGGTGAGCGTCATGCCCGCGTAGGGGGAGTTCCGCCCCTTCGAACGGAACCGGGCCGGCTCGACCACCCACTCGGCCGCCGGGTCGAACACCGTGACGTCGGCGGCAGCCCCCGGCCGGAGGGTCCCGCCCGGGAGGTGGAAGAGCCGGGCCGGCGCGACCGACATCTTCTCGATCAACGTCGGCACGTCGAGGATGCCCGGCTTCACGAGCCAGGTGACGTTCACCGCGAGCGCGGTTTCCAGCCCCACGATCCCGTTGGGGGCGTCGGCGAACTCGCGCTCCTTCTCGTCGTAGTGGTGCGGCGCGTGGTCGGTGGCGATGACGTCGATCGTGCCGTCCTTGACCGCTTCGCGCAGCGCCTCGACGTCGTCCGCGGTGCGGAGCGGCGGGTTCATCTTGGCGTTCGTGTCGTAGCCGGCGACCGCCTCTTCGGTGAGCGAGATGTGGTGCGGGCAGACCTCGGCCGTGACGTTGATGTTCCGCTCCTTGCCCCAGCGAATGAGGTCCACCGACCCGCGCGTGCTCATGTGGCAGAGGTGGATGTGCCCGCCGGTGCGCCGGGCCAGGAGGATGTCGCGGATGGCCATGATCTCCTCGGCCTCGGACGGAATCCCCTGGAGGCCGAGCTTGGCGCTCATCAGCCCCTCGTTCATCGCGCCGCCCTGGGCGAGCGTGGGCTCCTCGCAGTGGTCGGCTACGGGAATGCCGAAGTTGCGCGCGTACTCGAGGGCGGTGCGCATGAGGTGGGCGCTCACCACCGGCTTGCCGTCGTCGCTCACAGCGACGGCGCCGGCGCCCACCATCTCGCCGAACTCGGCCAGCGACCCGCCCTTCTGCCCCAGCGAGATCGCGCCGATCGGATAGACGCGCGCCGCGTCGGCCCGCTGCGCCTGGCGGACGATGAACCCGACGGCGGCCTGGTTGTCGGTGACCGGGTCGGTGTTGGGCATCGCGCACACGGCGGTGAATCCGCCGGCGGCCGCCGCGCGGGCGCCGGTGGCGATCGTCTCGACGTCCTCGCGCCCCGGCTCGCGCAGGTGGCAGTGGACGTCGATGAATCCGGGGGACACGACGAGCCCCGCGCAGTCGAGGATCTCGGCGCCGGGCGCGCCCTCGGCGACGCGCGGACCGACGGCGGCGATCGTCCCGTCGCGGATCAGCACGTCGCACACCTCGTCGAGGCGCTGCGAGGGATCCACCACGCGGCCGCCGCGGAGAAGGAGCATGGCGCTCATCGCGAGGCCCCTCCGCCGCCCTTGGCGGCTTCGGCCAGCTCGGGGCGCCCGCCGGAGAGCAGATAGAGCACGGCCATGCGGATGGCCACGCCGTTGGTCACCTGGTCGAGAATCACGCTGAACGGTCCGTCGGCCACGTCGGAGTCGATCTCGACGCCGCGGTTCATGGGGCCGGGATGGAGGATGAGGAGGTCGCGCCCGGCGCGCTCGAGCCGCTCGCGCGACACGCCGAACACGCGGTTGTATTCGCGCAGCGACGGGATGTAGCCGGCGGTCATGCGCTCGAGCTGCAGGCGCAGCACGTTGAGCGCGTCGGCCCAGCCGATGGCGTCGTCGATGTGGTCGAAGATCGTCACGCCCATGCCGTCGATCGCGTTGGGCAGCAGCGAGCGCGGGCCGCACACCGCGACCTGGGCGCCCATCTTGGTGAGCCCCCAGATGTTGGAGCGCGCGACGCGCGAGTGCAGCACGTCGCCGCAGATGCACACCTTGAGGCCGTCCAGCTTCTTGAAGTGGTCGCGCAGGGTGAGCAGGTCGAGCAGTCCCTGCGTGGGGTGCTCGTGCGTGCCGTCGCCGGCGTTGATGACGTTGGACTCGATGCGCTCGGCCAGGAACTTGGCGGCGCCCGAGGCGCCGTGGCGGATCACCACCATGTCGATGCGCATCGCTTCGAGGTTGCGCGCCGTGTCCACCAGGGTCTCGCCCTTGGTCACGCTGGAGCCCGACGCGGCGACGTTCACCGTGTCGGCGCTGAGCCGCTTCTCGGCGAACTCGAACGACACGCGCGTGCGCGTGGACGGCTCGAAGAAGAGGTTGACGATCGTCGCGCCGCGCAGCGTGGGGACCTTCTTGATGGCGCGCTCGCTGATTTCCTTGAACGGCTCGGCGGTGTCGAGAATGAGGCGGATCTGCTCGCCGGTGAGTGGCTCGAGCCCGAGGAGGTCCTTGCCCAGGGGGCCGCTCACGCGGGCTTCTCCTGGGTCACCTGCACCACGGCGTCCCGGCCGTCGAGCTCGCTGATCAGCACGTCGATGCGGCCGCCCGGCGGCACGCTCAGCGTGCGCCCCACGACGTCGGCGTGGATCGGCAGCTCGCGCCCGCCCCGGTCGATCAGCACGGCCAGCGCGATCCGCCGCGGGCGGCCGAAGTCGGCCAGCTCGTCGAGGGCGGCGCGCACCGTGCGCCCGGTGTAGAGCACGTCGTCCACGATGACCACGTGTTTCCCGTCGATGTCGGTCGGGATGTCGGTGGGGCCGACGACGGGGCGCGGGCCCACCGTCTGCAGATCGTCACGGTAGAGCGTGATGTCCAGCGCGCCCTGCGGCACGGTCACGTTCTCGCGCTCGGCGATCATGGATACGATTCGCGCCGCGAGTTGAACTCCGCGGCGCTGAATACCAACAATGAGCAGATCGTCCGTTCCGTTGTTCAGCTCGACGATCTCGTCGGCCATTCGCCGGAGGGTTCGCTGCAGCGAACGCGCGTCCAGAATGGTGAGGGCGGTATCGGGCATTGGCTCCCAATATGGCGAAAGTACCCGCCGAAATGAAGCATGGTGGAACATTGGCCCCCTCGGGCGGGTTGCTCAGAGGAGACCTCCCACTCAGCTTTCGACGATGCGACGCCTCGCCGTACTCGCCAGTTTCGCGCTCGCCGCCGCCGTCGCGGCCGGCGCCCAGACCTCCGTTCCCCCGACGCCGGCCCATGTGGATTCCACCGGCCCGGGGGCCCCCGACGCCTGGCCGTTCGCGGTGGGCGAGAAGATGGTGTTCGAGGGCAAGTGGGGGCCCATCCCCATCGGCCGTGCCGAGCTGGTGCTCGAGGGCCGCGACACCATCCGCGGGCACGAGACCTTCCGGGCCCGCTTCTCGGTGAACGGCGGCCCCGCCTGGTTCGGCGTGCACGACAACTACACGAGCTGGTTCGATACGAAGACGCTGATCTCGTACATGTACTTCCAGGACATCCACGAGGGGAACTACCGGCGCCTCCGGACCTTCGAGATCAAGCCCAGCGCCGGCATCTACATCCTCAACCGGACGGACACCAACGCCACCGTCCCGGCCCCGCTCGACGACCAGTCGTTCATCTACTTCATCCGCACCCTGCCGCTCGCCGTGGGCCAGCACTACGAGTGGAACCGCTACTTCCAGCCGCAGGGCAACCCGGTGATCGTGGACGTCGTGCGCCTGGACACGGTCCAGGTGGGCGCGGGCCGCTTCGTGTGCTTCGTGCTCCGCCCCACGATCCGGACCAAGGGCATCTTCGGCCAGGGCGGGCACGCCGAGGTCTGGATCAGCGACGACAGCCGGCGCGTCATCGTGCAGATGAAGTCGGGCCTGAGCTTCGGATCGCTCAGCCTGTTCCTCAAGAGCTACACGCCCGGCGGCAAGCCCGACGACGACTCGCACTAGGCGCCGCGGCGCCGGAAGAGGTGCGCGTTCTGCGCGTACCAGAAGGGCAGGTTCAGCGCCGCCAGCTCGCGCCGGAACGCGCCGTCCGCCGGGTCGAGATCGTAGCCCAGGGCCGCGAAGCGCCGGATCCAGTACGCCGCCGGCCGCTCGTTGACGTGCAGGGTCCCGCCCTGCCCCGGCGCGGCCGCCGAGAACACCACGGTGGGGCAGGCCGTGAGCACGGCCAGCAACCGCCCGGCGTGCCACGGCAGCAGATGCTCGGCCACCTCGAAGCACAGCGCGGTGTCGGCGTGCGCGCACTCGGCCCGCAGCCGTTCGCGCGCCGCGCGTCCCAGCCGCGCGAAGTCCACCGGCTGGACCTCGATCC
>JBJKPA010000047.1:0-8526 GCA_046706905.1 Gemmatimonadaceae bacterium | reverse complement strand
GAGCTGAGCGGCGGGAATGTCGTCGATCGAGCCGCCCCCCGCCGCCGCGGCGAGCGGGAGGAGCGCCAGCGGATCGCTCACAGACTGAAGCGCGCCATGGACTGCTTGAGCCGCTCGGCGATCGCCGCGAGATGCTGACTGGACTGCACGACGGCGCCCATCGAATCGGTCTGCTGCTCGACGACGCCGCTCACCTGCTCGGCGGTGCCCGCGTTCTGCTCGGCGGCCGCCTGCAACGCCTCGATCTCGTGGGCCAGCGCGGCGGCGTCGTCGCGCTGCGCTTCGGCCGAGGCGACGATGAGGTCCACGGCGCTGCGGCTCTGCTCGATTTCCTGGCCGATCTGGGCCAGCGCGCCGGAGGAGGCGCGGATCACCCCCTCGCCCACGGCCACGCGGTCGGTGACCTGCGCGATCTGCTCTTCGGTGCGGATGGCGGCGGCGCGGATCTCGCCGGCCAGCGTGCGGATGTTGTCCAGCGCGTGGGCCGTCTGGTTGGCCAGCTTGCGGACCTCCTCGGCGACGACGGCGAATCCCTTGCCGTGCTCGCCGGCGCGGGCCGCCTCGATGGCGGCGTTGAGGGCGAGGAGGTTGGTCTGCTTGGCGATGGCGGCGATGGTCTCGGTGATCTTGCCGATGCGCTGCGACTTCTCGCCGAGCTCGACCACGGCGGGAACGGCGTCGCGGGTCACGGCGGCGATCGCGGTCATGCTCTCCAGCGCCTGGCCGGCGGCGGAGACGCCGCGGGCGGCGGACCGGGCCACGACGTCGGAGGCGTTCTGGGCGTTCTTGGCGTGGCCGGCCACCGTGTAGGCGCGGTCGGCGACGCGGGTCGAGCCCTCGGTGGCGGCCTTGACGTTCTTGGTCTGCGTCGAGGTGGCGCCGGCGATGGCCCGTGCGGCGCCGGAGACCTGGTCGGTGGTGGCCGTCATCTCTTCGGCGCTGGCGGCGAGCTGCTCGGCGGTGGCGGCGACGTCGCTGGCGCCCATGTCCAGCTCGAGCAGCAGGCTGCGGAGGCCGGTGGTCATGCGGCGCACCGATTCGGCCATGGCGCCGATCTCGTCGGCCGAGGCGTAGTGCAGCTCGTGGCGGAGCTGGCCGGTGGCCACGGCGTCGGTGTGGCGCGTGACGTCGTCGAGGCCGCGGGTGAGGCGCGCGGCGCCCCAGTACGAGAGGCCGAGGGCGAGGAGGAGGGCGACGAGCGGGAAGGGAGTGAACCGCAGGAGCTGCCAGCGCAGGTCGCTCAGGAACTGGTCGGCGCTGAGCGTGGCGACGATGAACCCGGCGATGGTGCCGTTGGCGCGGGCGATCGGCACGTCGGCGGAGAGGAGCGAGCCCTGGTCGGTGACGTAGACGCCGGTGTAGCCCTCCTGGCCGACGGACATGCTGTCGGCGAGTCCGGGGGGCGGCGTCCAGGGGCGGGCGTACTGCGGGGCGCCGGCCTGCCACGAGGCGTGGACGAGCACGTGCCAGCCGCCGGTGGAGTCGGCGCGGACGATGGCGAGCCCGTTGACGAGGTCGCTCTCGCTGGCGCCGTTGGCGATCCAGGCGTGGAGGAGGTTGGTCCGGGTGTCGCGGAAGGCCTCGGTGTTCTGGCCGCGGGCGGCGACGACGTCCAGGGAGTCGGCGGAGACGACGAGGGTGGCGCCGCGGGCGATGCCCAGCAGCCGGTCGCCGTGGACCTTGGCGAGCTGGCTGCGCATGCCGAAGTATACCGGAATCATGATGACGCCCAGCGTCAGCACGACGGCTGCCGCGCTGATGGCGGCCATCTTGAGCCGGAAGGGAAAGCGAATCGCGCCGCGGGTGTCGGGCGGCTGGGTCAGAGGGCCGTCGTCCATGGCTGGCGGCGTGAAGTTAGGTCGTGGCAGCGGGGGTGTAAAGCGCCGGCCGCCCTCGCTTTGCCGGCCCGGCCGCTGGGGCTAGCTTTCGCTCTTGCAAGGAGGCGGCATGGGCCACGACGGCCTGATGGTCAGCGTGTCGGGCATTCGCGGGCGGGTGGGCGAGGCGCTCACCCCCGACGTCGTCGCGCGGTATGCCGCGGCGTTCGGGGCCTGGGCGGCGTCGGCGGGGCGCTCGCGGACGATCGTACTCGGGCGCGACAGCCGCGTGTCGGGACCGATGCTCCACCGCGTGGCGATGGGCGCGCTGCAGTCGGTGGGATGCACGGTGATGGACATCGGGCTCACCACGACGCCCACCTGCCAGCTGGCGGTGGAGCACCACCACGCGGCGGGCGGGCTCATGCTCTCGGCGAGCCACAACCCCATCGAGTGGAACGCGCTCAAGTTCATCGGGCCCACGGGACTGTTCCTCGAGGCGGCGGAGGGCGCGGCGATGCGCGCGCTGCTCGAGACGGGCATTCCGTACGCGCGCTGGGACGGCCTGGGCGCGATCGAGGCCGACGACCGTGCGGTTCTGCGACACATCGAGAGTGTCCTTTCGCTCCCGTACGTGGACGTCGAGGCGCTGCGCCGCCGGCGATTCCGGGTGGCGCTCGACTGCTGCCGCGGCGCCGGCTCGGTGATCATGCCGGCGCTGCTCGACCGGCTGGGGTGCGTGACCAGCGTGATCAACGGCGAGCCGGACGGCCGCTTCCCGCGCTCCCCGGAGCCGGTGGCGGAGAACCTCGGCGAGCTGGAACGATTCGTGCGAGAGACGGGCGCCGACGTCGGCTTCGCGGTGGACCCCGACGTGGACCGGTTGGCGCTCGTCTCCGACGAGGGGAAGGCGATCGGCGAGGACTACACGCTGGCCCTGGCCACGCGGCTGGTGCTCCGTCACCGCCAGGGGCCGGTGGTGACGAACCTCTCGACCAGCCGTGTGGTAGAAGATGCGGCGGTGGCGGGCGGGTCGACGCTCGTGCGCGCGCCGGTGGGCGAGGTGAACGTGGCGGTGGCGATGCGGGACGCGAAGGCGGCGGTGGGCGGGGAGGGCAATGGCGGGGTGATCCTGCCCGAGGTACATCTGGGACGGGACGCGCCGGTGGGCGCCGCGCTGGTGCTGCAGCTGATGCTGGAGGAGGCGCGGCCGCTGTCGGCGATCGTGGCCGGCCTGCCGCGGTACGTCATCGTGAAGGACAAGCTGGACCGGCCGGCGGCGAGCCTGTCGGCGGTGTACGACGCGCTGCGCGCGGCGTTCCCCGACGGCGTGGTGGATGTGCAGGACGGGTTGCGGCTGAGCTGGAAGGACCGGTGGGTGCACGTGCGGCCGTCGGGCACCGAGCCGATCGTGCGGGTGATCGCCGAGGCGCCCACCGAGGGGGAGGCGCGGGATCTGGTCCGCAGGTCGCGCGAGCCGTTGGACGCGCTGTCGAAATAACCGGAGAGGGCGGGACCCTATGTGCGGAATCGTGGGTTACGTCGGGCCGCGGATCGCGACGCCGATGCTGATCGAAGGGCTCAAGCGGATGGAGTACCGCGGGTACGACTCCGCCGGCGTGGCGCTGCTGGGCGACGACGGCGTGGACATGCGGCGCGCGAAGGGCAAGATCGCGGCCCTGGAGTCCACCGTGGCGACCCGTCCCATCGAGGGCACGACGGGGATCGGGCACACGCGCTGGGCCACGCACGGCGCGCCGAGCGAGAAGAACGCGCACCCCCACCGGGACTGCACGGGCACGATCGCCGTGGTGCACAACGGGATCATCGAGAACTACAGCGTGCTGCGGAAGCAGCTGCTCGAGGCCGGGCACACCTTCAAGTCGGACACCGACACCGAGGTCCTGGCGCACCTGATCGAGGCGGCGTTCAAGGGCAACCTCGAGGAGGCGGTGACCGAGGCGCTGAACCTGGTGGACGGGACGTACGGCATCGCGGTGATCTCGAGCCGGGACCCCGACAAGATCGTCGCCGCGCGCAAGGGAAGCCCGCTGCTCGTGGGGCTGGGCGAGGGCGAGAACTACGTGGCGAGCGACGTGGCGGCGATCCTCGAGCACACGCGCCAGGTGGTGTACCTCGACGACGGCGAGATGGCCGTGCTGACGCCGACGAGCTATCGGGTGTTCGACCTCGACGCGAACGACGTGCCGAAGAACGTGAACCGGATCGAGTGGGATCTGGAGCAGATCGAGAAGGGCGGATTCGAGCATTTCATGCTCAAGGAGATCTTCGAGCAGCCGCACACCATCGAGAACACGATGCGCGGGCGCCTGGTGACCGAGGAGGGATTCTCCAAGCTGGGCGGCATCAACCTCACCAAGCAGGAGATGCTCGACCTCGAGCACATCATCATCACCGCCTGCGGCACGAGCTGGCATTCGGCGCTGATCGGCAAGCTGATGATCGAGGACCTGGCGCGGATCCGCGTGGAAGTGGAGTACGCCTCGGAATTCCGGTACCGGAATCCGATCATCGACGACAAGACGCTGTGCGTGCTGATTTCGCAATCGGGCGAGACGGCCGACACGCTGGCCGCGATGCGCGAGGCCAAGCGGCGCGGCGCGAAGACGCTGGGGCTGGTGAACGTGGTGGGCTCGACGATCGCGCGCGAGGACGACGGCGGGATCTACCTCCACGCCGGGCCGGAGATCGGCGTGGCGAGCACCAAGGCGTTCACCAGCCAGGTGATCGCGCTGGCGCTGCTCACGCTGAAGCTGGCGCGGCTGCGCAGCCTTTCCGTGGAGAAGGGCCGGGCGATCGCGCAGGCGATGGAGGCGCTGCCGGCGCAGGTGCAGCAGATCCTCGACAACGCGACGGCGATCGAGACGATCGCCGAGCGGTTCCGCGACGCGTCGAACTTCCTGTACCTGGGGCGGGGCTACAACTTCCCGGTGGCACTCGAGGGCGCGCTCAAGCTCAAGGAGATCAGCTACATCCACGCCGAGGGATATCCGGCGGCGGAGATGAAGCACGGGCCGATCGCGCTGATCGACGAGAACATGCCGGTGGTCTTCATCGCGCCGCACGACAGCGTGTTCGAGAAGGTGGTGTCGAACATCAGCGAGGTGAAGGCGCGGGGCGGGCGGGTCATCGTGATCACGAGCCGCGAGGAGCCGAGCCTGGCGGGGAAGATCGACTTCGAGATCCGGATCCCGGAGACGATCGACATGCTGTATCCGGTGCTGGCGGTGGTGCCGCTGCAGCTCCTGGCGTATTACATCGCGGCCAAGCGCGGGCTGAACGTGGATCAGCCGCGGAACCTGGCGAAGAGCGTGACGGTGGAGTGAGACGGGCAGGCGCGGCCGGTACGACAACGCGGGGGCCCGTTCGGCCCCCGCGTTGTCGTTACGGTTCGTGCGCGATGCGTGAAGGCTACGGCAGGCCCACGGCGTGGGCGGCGTTCAGGCGTCCCTTGCCGTAGTACGGATCGGCGCCGGGCTTGCCGAGATCGTCGGCCGAATTCTGGAGCACGGTCTTCACGCGCCCGGGCCGCCGGCCCACGTCCTGGACGACCAGGGCCGCGACGCCCGACACGTGCGGCGTGGCCATGGACGTGCCGTCCACGCCCAGCACGTAGATGCCGGTCTGGCACACCGGAATCACGAGGCTCGTCTCGGAGCAGGCCGCCCAGACGTATCCGGCGCTGGAGCCGCCGGGGGCCGCCACGGTGACGGCCGACGTGCCGAAGTTCGTATACGGCGCGCTGGCGTCCACGTCGGTCCACGGGCCGTTCAGGCCGGCGGAGGCGGTGGGACCGGTGGCGGAAACGCAGATCGTGTTCGGCGTGCTGCAGTAGGTGGCGTATGTGTTGCCGTCGTGGTCGAGGTCCGCGGCCTCGTTCCCGGCCGCCACGACCACCGTGACGCCGTTGCGGTTGGCGTAGTTGAAGACCTGGTTGATGTATCCCACGAACCGGCCGTTGCCGGCCTTCGCGAATCCGCCGCCCAGGCTCATGTTGATCACGTCCGCGCCGTGGTCGGTGGCGTAGAGCACACCGGCGATGACGGCCCCCAACGAGCAGGAGCCGGACACGTTGCAGACCTTGACCGCGGTGAGCGTCGTGCCCGACGTGACGCCGGCCGCGACCAATCCGTTGCTGGCGACCGTGGCCGCGACGTGCGTGCCGTGGAAGTAGAGATCCGTAATGGGATTACGGCCGGGGAAGTAGGCGGCGACGAGCGCGTCGTCCGATGGGACGAACGACACCGAGCGGCTCAGGTCCACGCGTCCCGCAAGGTCGGGATACAGGTAGTCGATACCGGTATCGAGGATGGCGACGGTGACGGTGGGCGATCCCAGTCTCCCGGCGGCCCACGTCGCGTCGGCGCTGATCGCCCGCATGTTCCACTGGCGGGCGTAGATCGCGGCCGTCGTGGGATCACCGGCGCTCGCCACGCCGGCGCTCTGCGCGGCCTCGGGGACACCGTCGGTCTGATCGTCGAGCTGGAACGTGGCATCCGCCGCCAGGTCGCTCACGTACTTCTCACCGCCGAGCGTCGCGGCGGCCTGGGCCGTGAGACCGGTGACGAGGGCGATTCCCACGTCGTGCGAGTACACGACGGCGCCGCCCAGCGCCTGGACGTCGCCCGCGAACCGCGCGGGCACGCCCTGGCCCTTGAACATGACCAGGTACTGACCGCCGACGTCGAGTGTCGAACCGATCGTACGGACGGCGGGACCCGCCGCCGGGACATTCGTGCGGAGCGGCGTCGGTTCCGCCGGCTGCTCGCCGCAGCCGATCAGGGTTGCGGCGAGGGCCGCCGCGGCCACACGCCACCAGTTCTGCGTTGTCGTCATGCATCCACCTCCGGGAACGGTGTTGGGGGGTACACCAACGGCGCTGCTGCGCACACGCCGCTGTACAGCGCCCGAACCCCCGCGCAGTTACCGAGCCGGAGGGAACGCGATGCGGAGCCGGAGCCTCGGCGGCTCCGCTCGGCGGCCGGCGTCGCGATGGGACGCGACGCCGGTGCGTTCTGCCGTCGGCTTCCGCTGGGGGGAGCGGGCCGAATCAGCCAGATGGATACTGCGGGCAAGATGACGGGTGTCCGCGGCGTGTCAAGACTGGTGCCACGCCGCGGGTCGGTGAACTGCGCCGCGCTCAGAAGCGCTCGCCCGCCGCTTCGCGCGCCTGGCTCCCCACGCCGCGGATGCGCGACCACATCGTGTAGAAGAAGAGCGCCATCCCCACGGCCTGGACGAGCCCGCTCGCGGCCACCGTCCAGCGGAGCCACGCCGCGTCCACCCGCACGCGGAGCAATTCGCCCGCGACGCGCGCCGCCGTGCCGGCCGTCATGCACCAGTAGGCCGCCGCGACGAGGGCCGGCCGGTAGCGGGAGTCGGACCGCTCGGGGCGCGGAAAGAGCCACAACGCCACGCCCATGATCATCATCATCACGAAGCCGACGAAGATCGCGTGCGTGTGCGCGCTGATTTCGTAGGGCGACGGATAGGCGTTCCACAACTCGCGACGCACGATCATCCAGCCGCCGATCGCCAGCCCGACGAGCAGGAACCCGATCGCGGTCTTGATGTACCGCCGGACCAGCGAGTGCACCTAGGCCGCCATCGCTCCGGCGAGCGCAGCCACCAGCGCCTCGAGCTCAATGCCGTGGCGGAGCGCCGCCTCGGCGATCGGCACGGTGGCGCCGCAGCAGGTATCCATGCCGAACCGCGCGAACACGTCGCGTACGCGCGGGTCGCGGTCCACCAGGTCCTTCACGGTCGTCATCACGTTTACGGCAGGGGTCGTCTGCGGCATGCGGGCCTCCGGGTTGCCTCGGAGTCTGGGCCGGGCCGCGCCCCGGCCGCGTGACTGTTGTCACTCCGTGAGACAACCGTCACGCCGCGGCCCCCCGCGGGCGGCGATCGTTCCGGCGTCCCCGTCACGAGAAGGCCCGATGCCGGCACCCGAACCCGAACTCACCCGCCGCCGCACGTCCGTGGTCGGCCGGCACTTCGCCGCCGCCGGCGCCTTCCTGCTGGTCGGGGCCGTGGGGCTGGTGTGGGCGGCGCCGGAGCTGGCCCGCGGGATGTACCTCGACCCGCGGGTTGCCGGGGTGACGCACTTCTTCACGCTCGGCTTCCTCACGCTCACCATCTTCGGCGCGCTCGGCCAGCTGCTCCCGGTGGCCCTCGGCGCGCGGCGCTACTCGGCGCGGGTCGCCGGACTCGCGCTGTGGGTGCTGGCGCCGGGGATCGCGGTGTTCGCCGCGGGCGTGATCCTGGAGCGCCCGATGACGCTTCTCGTCGGGGTGGCGCTCGTGGGGGCCGGGATCACGGTCGCCGCGACGAACTCGGCCATCGCGATGCTCGGTGTCCGCGAACGCTCGGTGACCCGCACCGCGATCCTGCTCGGCCACCTGTACCTGTTCGGGGCGTTCGTGTTCGGGTTCGTGCTGGCCGGCAACCTGTACCACTGGTATCTCGCGGGGGCGCGCGTCCGCGTGCTGGCCGGCCACCTGCACATCGCGCTCGTGGGGTGGGTGCTGATCGTGGTAGTCGGCGTGGCGCATCGCGTGCTGCCGATGTTCCTCGGTGCGCCGAGCGCGCCGCGCCAGTGGACCGGGCCGTCCATCACGTTGCTGGGCATCGGCACGCCGCTGCTGGCCGCCGGGCTGCTCGAGGGGGTGGCGGCGGCGGCGTGGAC
>JBJKPA010000046.1:0-5706 GCA_046706905.1 Gemmatimonadaceae bacterium | reverse complement strand
TGGATCGCCCGGAGGCCAGCCGACCGGTCGAAATGGCCGCAAAGAAGCCGTGACTGGACTTGCCGCCCTTTTGGGGTAGGTTGGCTCGGTTCGCCCGCATCCCTCTCCCGGCAGTCCCCATCACATCCGGAGCTCCCTATGTCTCGGCGCAGTTGGTACCTGATCGCAGGTGCCGCGAGCCTCGCGCTTGCCGCATCCTGCTCTGATTCTCCGACCCGCGTTTCGGCGCCGATCGCGGGCGGCCCGTCGTTCGACCAGGGCGGCGTTCCCAACGCCGCCGCCGGTCAGAATCCGAACCGTCACCTCTTCTTCCTCCGGAGCGACACGGCGGCGATCAACGACGCGCACGGCGCGCACGGGGGCGGGGGCGGCGGCAAGACCGCGAATACGGGGATCTCCTACCACGGGGGGCCGATCATCGCCTCGCCCAAGGTGGCCGCGATCTACTGGGCGGGCAGCACGATCTTCAACGGCGGCCCCACGCCCGGCACCGCCGGCGCGGGCAGCACCGACGGCTCGATGATCGGGCTCTTCCTGCGCAACCTGGGCGGGAGCGGCTATTGGAACATCAACTCCACGTATTACGACGGCACGAACACGCACGTGAACAACTCGCTGGCCTACACCCAGTACTGGGCGGCCAACAACAACGTCCCGGCATCGGGCCAGAGCGTGAGCGACGCGCAGGTACAGAGCGAGGTCGTGGCCGGCTTCACCAGCGGCGCGCTGTCGTACGATCAGTCCACCCTGTACGTGGTGTTCAGCGGCCCGGGCGTGAACCTGGGCGGCGGGTTCGGCACGCAGTACTGCGCCTATCACGGCCACTTCACGTGGAACGGCAACGACGTGAAGTACGCGGTGATGCCGTACGCGCAGACCTACCCGAGTGCGTGCACGGCGGGTTCGAACATCTCGCCGAACGGCGATCCGGCGGCGGCGGCCGAGGTCAACGTGCTGGCGCACGAGTCGGAGGAGACGGCGACCGACGAGGACCTCAACGCGTGGTACGACCGCCGTGGCTACGAGAACGCCGACAAGTGCGCCTGGAACTTCGGCACGACGCACAGCGGCGCGACGGGCACGTACAACCAAACGATCGGCGGCGTGCAGTGGCTCATCCAGATGAACTGGGTGAACGCCGGCAGCGGCGGGTGCCTGCAGACCTATCCGTGAACTGACGCCCGTCGTGGTGCGCGCGCGGGCGGTCCCCACGGGGGCCGCCCGCGTTCGTTTCCGGTCACCCGCCGGCCAGCATCGCGGACAGGCGCTCGGCGATCGCCTCGCGTTCCCCATCGAGCCCGAGCCATCGGATCCCGTCGTCCAGCTCGCGGAAGATCCGCATCGGTTCCTCGCGGACCAGCCCGGCCTGGCTTTCGATCAGCATCTGGTACATGCGGCTCAGCCCGAACGCCAGGTCGTTCTGGGCGATGGCCACGCGCCGGGCGGTCTGATCGAACGGGTTCAACGCCGCCAGCTTGTGGATGTCCTCGGCGGAGACGGCCGGCGTGGTGACCAGCCGCAGGTCCGTCAACTGCTTGAAGCTGCGCCGGAACGCCGGATCGGTGGGCAGCGCCCGCGCCTGGGCGTGAAACTCGGCCCCGGTCACGGCTCCCCACGCCTTGGAGAGGACGAGCGATTGCTCCGGCAGGACGACGAATACGAGCGGCATGACGACGGAACCTGGAACGGGGGCGGCTCGGCGCCGCCCTTCGGGAGTATTCACGCGATTCAACCCCGCCGCCAGGGTCCGCCGCAACTCCCATGCACCATCCGTGTATCGCGCCGGCGCCGTGGCGGCCGGCCGAGCGCCCGCCCGGAACGCCGATCCCGACCCGGCCCCGGCCCCCGCGTCGATGGCACCCGGGGATCATTCATGTAGTCATATGGTCCTGGCCGTGGCGCCGTCGGGTGGGGCGGGGACCGGCCTCCCGCGGGCTTGCCGGCAGGGGGCAGGGGGCAGGGGGCAATGAAAAAGCCCTCGCAGGGTGCGAGGGCTGGGTGTCTTGAGTCGGGGCGACTGGATTTGAACCAGCGACCTCCTGCTCCCGAAGCAGGCGCTCTACCGGGCTAAGCTACGCCCCGAAAAGACAGTTGTGGAACATCCGCTACGCGCCCGGAGAGACTCGAACTCCCAACCTTCTGATCCGTAGTCAGATGCTCTATCCAATTGAGCTACGGGCGCAGCGAAAGCGTGGTGAAAAATTACCCGGCGCGATTGCGTGGTGAAAGGGTGAGTCGGTGAGTCGGTTGTTCGAACGCGCTGGTTGCCGTAATCCGTTCCCAGCGCTGTTCTTGCCGGCGCTGTTCTTGCCGGCGCCCCACTTGCCGGCGCCGTTCTTGTCAGCGCGGCTTTTGCCGGCGCTTTTTTCGCTCTTCCATGGGCGGTACAAGACTCGAACTTGTGACCTCCACGATGTCAACGTGGCGCTCTAACCAACTGAGCTAACCGCCCCTCCCGCCGCCGGGGAACTTCCGGCCCCCGTCAACGGTTTATGTCGTGGTGCCGATACGAGAGAGCGGGAAACGGGACTCGAACCCGCGACCCCAACCTTGGCAAGGTTGTGCTCTACCAACTGAGCTATTCCCGCGAACTCCGAGCCACCTTCGGGTGTCTCACCTTGGCCCGGCCGTCATCGACCGCCTCGGCGGTCGCTGATGGAGGCGAGGGGAATCGAACCCCTGACCTCTTGAATGCCATTCAAGCGCTCTCCCAACTGAGCTACGCCCCCGGGGACGATCGGCGTCCGAATGCCGATCGTCAGGAACCGCGAAGTATATCCGGACGTATAATACGTGTCAACGAAGGGGACTGGCGATTCCCCGGCAATCTGGTATTTTTTGTCGCCTCCCGGTGCTTGCCTGACCGGGACCCGTGCGCCCTCGGCGCACATACACGCTGTCCAGCTTCGCGACGCCCCGCGCCGCAGCTCAATAGATCATTCAACACGCAGTCCGTTCGAGGCAAGAAATGACCGAAGTCAAGCGCCGCCGTCGGCGTACCGCGCCGGCGGGTATCGCGCCTAACGAGCCCGAGCGCGACATCCTGGACCAGTACCTCTACGAGGTCAGCACCTACCCCCTCCTCAAGGGCATGGAGGAGATCGAGCTGGCCCGGAAGATCCGTGCCGGCGACCAGGACGCGCTGCAGGAGCTCGTGAAGCGCAACCTGCGCTTCGTGATCTCCGTGGCCAAGAAGTACCAGAACCGCGGCCTCCCCCTCATCGATCTCATCGGCGAGGGGAACGTCGGGCTGCTCACCGCCGCCCGGAAGTTCGATCCCGACCAGGGCGTCAAGTTCATCTCGTACGCCGTCTGGTGGATCCGCCAGGCCATCCTGTCCGCGCTCGCGCGCCAGGGCCGCACCGTCCGCGTGCCGCTCAACCGCACCGCGGACCTCTCGCGCATCATCAAGGCCTCGGAGATCCTCCGCCAGAAGCTCAACCGCGAGCCCAGCCCCGAGGAGCTCTCGCACCTCACCGGCCTCTCGGTGGACGTCGTCCAGTCGCTCGCCGCGCTCAACACCAGCGACGTCCGGCTCGACGCCCCCATGGACCCCGAGGGCGACCGCTCGCTCATCGAGCGCTTCGTGGCCGACGAGATGCCCGACACCGAGGAGGAAGCCATGAACCGCTTCCTCACCGATGAAATCGAGCAGGCCCTCAACACCCTCCCGCCCCGCGACGCCAAGGTGCTGCGCCTCTATTTCGGGCTCGAGGGCGGCCGCGAGCACACGCTCGAGGAAATCGGCTCCATGCTCGGCGTCACCCGCGAACGCGTTCGGCAGTTGCGCGATCGCGCCCTCAAGCGCCTGCGGGAAGGCGACGTCGGCCGCGCCCTCGGCAGCTTTGCGGCGTAGCCGGTAGGACGGTAGGACAGTAGGACGGTAGGACGGTAGGACGGTAGGACAGCAAGCCAAATGCGTAGTAACTGGAATGGGGCCGGCGAAAGCCGGCCCCTTCCTTTTCCGCGCGCTGTCTTTGCACGCGCGGTTCTTGTCAGCGCTGTCCTTGTCGGCGCTGTGCTTGCTGGCGCCTCTTGCAGTTCAGCGCTCGTTGCTGGCGCCGTTTGCGGTTCTCCGAACTTTATCTCACATTTCTGTCCCTATGATTCGCCTGATCGACGTCCACAAATCCTTCGGGTCCAAAGTCGTCCTCGACGGCTTCACCCTCGACGTGCCCGAGGGCGAGACGGTCGTCATCATCGGCTATTCCGGCAGCGGCAAGTCCGTCGCCATCAAACACATCGTCGGCCTCCTCGAACCCGATTCCGGCCAGGTCTGGGTCGACGGCCTCGAAGTCGAAAAGCTCTCCCGCAAGGAGCTCTACAAGCTCCGCGCCCGCGTCGGCTACGTCTTCCAGTTCGCCGCCCTCTTCGACTCGTTCACCGTCGCCGACAACGTCGCCATGGGCCTCCGCAAGCAGGGCGAGCTCACCGAGTCCGAGATCGCCGACCGCGTCCACGAGGCCCTCGCCCTGGTCGACCTCGAGGACGTCCCCGACAAGTTCCCCGCCGAGCTCTCCGGCGGCATGCGCAAACGCGTCGGCATCGCCCGCGCCATCGCCACCCGCCCCAAGTACATCCTCTACGACGAGCCCACCACCGGCCTCGACCCCGTCACCAGCGCGGTCATCGACCAGCTCATGATCCGCCTCCGCGAGCGCCTCGGCGTCACCGGCGTCGTCATCACCCACGACATGAAGAGCGCCTACTCCGTGGGCACCCGCATCGCCATGCTGTACGAGGGCAAGGTCCGGCAGTGCGGCACCGTCGACGAGATCCAGCACACCACCGACCCCGTCGTCCGCCAGTTCATCGAGGGGCGCCCCACCCTCGAGGCCGACGCCCACGTCGAGGCCGAGGTGGGCCGGTGACCAAGGGCCACGCGCGGCTCGAGACCTCCGCCGGGGGCGTGGTCTACCGCATGCGCGGCGGCCACCCGTTGTACCTGCTCATCCGCGACAGCTACAAGAACTGGGGCTTCCCCAAAGGCCACATCGAGAAGGGCGAGAAGCCCGAAGCCGCCGCCGTGCGCGAGGTCGGCGAGGAGACCGGCCTCGACGACCTCGACGTGCGCGGCGCCGTGGAGACGATCGATTGGTACTTCCGATTCCGCGGCCGGCTCATCCACAAGGTCTGCCACTTCTACCTCATGGAGAGCCCGCAGGCCCGCACCTGCCCCCAGCGCGCCGAAGGCATCAGCGCCTGCAAGTGGGTGCCCTACGACGAAGCCCAATCCAGAATCTCATATGACAACGCGCGCGAGGTGCTGCGCCACGCGCACGATCAGGTCACGGCCCGTCTCGCCGCCGTCTGAGCCATGCTCGACCGCATCGCGGCGGCCGCGCCGCCCCCCACCGTCCTCGTCTTCGCCCCCCGCGAACGGGTGCGCGTCATGGCCCGCGAGACCTTCCCGCGCCGCCGCTGGCGCCTCATCGTCCGCCGCGCCCGCGAGGAGTTCGCCAGCGCCTTCCGAGACGAGCTGATCGACGCCGCCATCGTGGACCTCGGCTCCGCCACCGACGAGAACTGGCGCGCCGCCGCCCTCGCCCGCGAATTCCCCACCGTCCCCTTCTTCGCCCTCACCACCCTCCGCGCCGCCGACGGACCCGTCCTCGCCCAGTGCGCCGAGCTCGAGTTCGCCGACGTCCTCGTGGAAGACGTGGACGAGGAATCCATCCGCGAGCTGGTCCTCCGCCAGTCCTACTC
>JBJKPA010000045.1:0-5481 GCA_046706905.1 Gemmatimonadaceae bacterium | reverse complement strand
GAGGTGCACCCGATCAGTCCGTACCTGATGGTCATCGCGGCGGCGCCGCTGGTCGAGACGAAGCTGGGCGAGACGGCGTGCGGCTACGGCAGCTCGTCGCGATGCGTCCCGCAGATGGTGTACACGGCGCCCGAGCAGGCGAACTACATGCCGGGGCCGTTCGACGCCGCGGACAGCATCGTGACGTTCTTCGCGAAGCTCATCGCGCCGTTCCCGTTCGAGAAGCTGGCGCACCTGCAGAGCTCGACGCGGTTTGGCGGGATGGAGAACGCCACCGAGATCTTCTATTCGGACCAGGCGTTCCGCCGCCACACGATGAACACCGAGCTGATCTCGCACGAGACGGCGCACCAGTGGTTCGGCGACGCGGTCACGGAGCGCGATTGGCCGGAGCTGTGGCTGTCGGAGGGGTTCGCGACCTACTTCCAGGAGCTGTGGACGCGCTATTCGCGCGGCGACAGCGTGTTCCGCGCCGAGCTGGAGCAGAACCGGAGGCGCATCCTGGTCGATCGCCAGGTGGCGACGCTTCCCGTGATCGACACCACCGAGTCGGCGCGGCTGATGGCGCTGCTCGACGCGAACAGCTACCAGAAGGGCGGGTGGGTGCTGCACATGCTGCGCCGCGAGCTGGGCGACAGCGCATTCTTCCGCGGACTCCGGATCTACTTCCACGCGCACGAATACGGGAACGCGACGTCGAACGACCTGGAGCACGCGCTCGAGCAGAGCTCGGGGCGCTCGCTCCACACGTTCTTCGACCAGTGGCTGCGCCGGCCCGGGTATCCCGAGCTCACGGTGCGGTGGAAGTACGACGCGGCCGCGCACGCGGTGCACGTGGACGTGGCGCAGGGCGACCGATTCGGCTACTTCGAGGTGCCGCTGACGATCGCGCTGCGCGACGCGGCGGGGCACGTGCAGCGCGCAACGATCGCCGTGCACGCATCGGCGGCCACGTCGGCGACGATCCCCGTGACGCTCGCCTCGCCGCCCACGGCGCTCGAGGCGGATCCGGACGTGGCGCTGCTGGCCCGCATCACCGTGCAGTAACGCCGCCGGGCGCGCTCAGCGTCCGATGCGGCGCGCCTCGACCATCAGGCAGCGGTCCTGCACGACGTCGATGCCCTCGCGCGCGAGGCGCTCGGCGGCCTCGTCGTTCCGGATGCCGAGCTGGAACCACACGGCCTTCGGGCGCTTGGCGATGATGTCGTCCACGTGCGCCGGGATGTCCTTGGGACGCCGGAAGACGTCCACGAGGTCCACGGCTCCGGGAATCGCGGCCAGCGTGCGATAGACCGGCCGGCCGAGGATTTCGGTGACCTCCGGATAGTATACAGGAACGGGAATGATCTCGAACCCGGACTGCTGGAGCGCCTCGGGAATGAGATACGCCGACGCCTGCGACTCGGCCGTCTTGATGCCGAGCACGGCGATGCGGTGCGACTGCTCGATGATGCGGCGGATGCCGGCGTCGTCGTCGATCAGGTGGCGGCGCCAGTCGGTGATGGTCTCGGTCATGAGCGGTTTCCCAAAGGTGACACGGACGGTCCCCATTGCGGCGCGCGGCGTCATGCCCGCGGCCGCGCGCCTACGTTAAGTTTCAAAGATACACCGTTGGTGAACCACCGATTCTTGGAGAACCGATCGTATGAAGATGCTCGTGCTGGGCGCCGGGCTTCAGGGCTCCGCGTGCGCCTATGACCTCTTGCAGGCGTCCGACGTGACCGAGGTCCGCATCGCGGACCTGCACGTGGACCACCTTCCCGCGTTCCTGACCAAGGCCACGGGAGCCAAGCAGAAGCTCAAACCGATCAAGCTGGACGTCCGCGACCGCGCGGCGGTGATCGCCGCGATGAAGGGCTGCAGCGCGGTGATGAGCGCGATCCCCTACTACTTCAACTACGAGATGGCGGAGTGCGCGGTGGAGGCGGGCGTGCACTTCTCCGACCTGGGCGGCAACACGAAGATCGTGTTCCACCAGAAGGCGCTGGACGCCGAGGCGAAGCGGAAGAAGATCTCGGTGATGCCCGACTGCGGACTGGCGCCGGGGATGGTGAACATCCTGGCCGAGCTGGGGATCAGCCAGCTGGACCGGGTGGACGCCGTGAAGATCTACGTGGGCGGGCTGCCGCAGCATCCCGAGGCGCCGCTCAACTACCAGATCGTGTACTCGCTGGAGGGCGTGCTGGACTACTACACGACGCTCTCGTGGGTGCTGCGGAAGGGGAAGCGGACGCAGGTGAAGGCGCTGTCGGAGCTGGAGGCGATCGACTTCCCGGCGCCGATCGGCACGCTCGAGGCGTTCCACACCGCGGGCGGTCTCTCGACGATGGCGTTCCGGTACGAGGGCAAGGTCCCGAAGATGGAGTACAAGACGCTGCGCTATCCCGGCCATGCCAAGATCATGGAGGCGATCCGCGACCTCGGGCTGCTGGAGGAGGAGCCGATCGAGGTGAAGGGCGCGAAGGTGGCGCCGCGCGACGTGGCGGTGGCGGCGATGGGCCCGCGGCTCACGAAACCGGAGAGCTTCGACCTCGTGGCGCTGCGGGTGATCGTGACCGGCGAGAAGGGCGGCAAGCCCAAGACGCTGGAGTGGGAGCTGGTGGACCGCTACGACGAGAAACACGGGATCAGCGCAATGGAGCGGACCACGGGCTACTCGCTGGCGATCACGGGGCTGATGCAGGCCCGGGGCGAGGTGAAGGCGACGGGCGTGCACACGCCCGACGAGGCGATGCCGGCCAAGCCCTACATCGCCGAGCTGCGCAAGCGCGGCATCGACATCAAGGAAACCAAATAGGCGCGGCGGGCTATTCCCGCGAGAACGAGGCGAGCAGAGCGCCCGTGCGGTCCATGGCCGCGCGGGCGTTCCAGCGATCGGCCCCGTTGTAGATCAGCGCGAACGCCAGGATCTCCCCGTCTTCCGCCGTGACGTAGCCGGCGAGCGACGCCACGGTGTTCGTGGTCCCCGTCTTGGCGTGCAGGTTGCCCTGGGCCGGCGTGTAGCGCATCCGCTTCTTGAGCAGCTCCGACTCGCCGGCCACGGGAAGGGAGGCGTGGAAGGCCGACGACCACGGCGCGTCGTGCGCGTAGGAGAGCAGGCTCACCATCGCACGCGGCGTCACCGAGTCCTGCACCGATAGCCCGCTGCCGTCCGACACCCGGACGTCGCTGGCCGGCACGCCGACCTTGGCGGTGAGGAACTGGTCGAGCGCCGAGCGCCCGGCTTCCACCGAGCCGATATGGTCGGGGGCCGCGGCGCGGGCCGCGTCGCGGAACAGCAGCTCGGCCACGTGGTTGATGCTCTCGCGGTTCATCTGCGAGATGATGTCGACGAGCGGCGGCGACTCCATGGACGCCACCTCGGTGGCCGACGACGGCGTGACCCCCTCGCGCAGCTGGCCGCTCACCGTGATGCCGAGCGCGGCCAGCGAGGCGCGCAGCGCGCCGGCGGCGAACCGCGGCGGATCGTCCACCACGACCGAGTAGCGGCGGGTGCGCGACCTGGTGCCGATCCACCCGCGCACGTCGAGATCGCCCTCGCTGCGGCGGTACACGATGATGGAGGCGCCCGAGCGGCCGGCGCGCATCGTGACCTGGTTGTTCACCGTGAACGCCGTGCTCGCCGGCTCCAGCGCCACGTCGGCATGCCGCGCGCCGGGCGTGACCGCCACCCACACGACGTTCTCGTTGAGCGACAGCGCCGAGACGGGCGCCGCGTAGGCGGCGGAGAGGTAGCGCCGCTTCCAGCCGTCGGGAATCGGCTTGTCGGTGAACGCGCTGGCGTCGGCCACGATGTCGCCGTCGATGTGCTTGATCCCGGCGGCGGCGATGTCCTGGGCCAGGCGGTCCATGGGCGACTGCGCCCAGCCGAGGAAGCGCGTGGAGAGCGAGGGATCGCCGCCGCCGCGCAGGTACAGGTCGCCGTCGAGCGTGCCCTGGGCGTTCACGGGTGCGTCGCGCAGCACGTCGGTGCCGAGCTGATAGGTGGGCCCGAAGCGGTCGAGCACGAGCCCGGTCGTGAACAGCTTGAGCGTGGACGCCGGCTGCATGAGGTGGTCGGCGTCGCGGGTGAACAGCGTGTCGCCGCGGGTGAGCGAGACGACGATCGCGCCCCAGTGTCCGCTGCGCACGCGGCCGCTGAGAATGCTATTGAGATCGAGATCGAGGGCGCGGACACTGGCCGAGTGCGCCGCCGTGACGCTCGCCGGAACGCCGCGCCGCACGGGCGGGCGCGGGGCGGGCGCGGCGGCCGCGTCGGGGGTGGTTTCGGGCGCCGGGCGATCGGCCACGGCGCGGGTGGCGGCGATGACGGTGGCGCCGCCGAGAATCAGAGTGAGCGCAACAGCAGGCTTCATGACGTCAGCGAGGCGGGCGAGAGCGAAACGGCGGGGGTCAGACCTTGAGGATGATGTTGTAGCGCTCGAGCACGAGCAGGATTCCGTACCACATTAACACGAACGCCACGGCAAAGGCGAGCGACGCGTTGACCGGCGACGCCCAGGACAGGAAGAGCGAGCGGAAGACCGCCTCCTCCAGCGACACGGTCTGCCCGTGATAAGACACCGACAGCACCGAATAGATCATCCGGGCCATGAAGAACGACCCGACGTAGGCAGCCAAGGGATTGAGTCCGTACGTCACCCAGGGGGCCGTCCACCCCTTCACCCCGCGCACGTCCACGATCCACATGATCGTGGCGATGGCGACCGCGGCCATGCCGGCGGTGAAGACGACGTAGGAACTCGTCCACAAACTCTTGTTGATGGGGAGCACCCAGTTCCACATCAGGCCGACCATCATGCCGAGCGAGCCGACCGCGAACAGCGCGCTCACCCGGTCGAGCAGCGGCCGCTCTTTCTTGACGATCCAGCGCCCCGCCAGGTTGCCGAGCAGACAGGTGGCCACGGCGGGAATCGTGGAGAAGAACCCTTCGGGGTCCCAGGTGACGCTCACCGGCCAGATGTGGTTGCCGAGTCCGAACCGGCTCCAGTCGAGGAGGAAGCGGTCCCACCAGGCGGCCATCGTCGCGTCGGGGCGGTCGAGGAGCAGGGCGCCGATGGTCCCGTGGGTGCCGGGCACGGGGAGGCAGGTGAGGACGATCCAGTAGCCGAGCAGGATGCCGGTGATGACGATCACCAGCCGCTTGACCGAGGCGTTGAGGGAGACGAGCCCGGCCACGATGTAGGCGAGGCCGATGCGCTGGAGCACGCCGAGCAGCCGCCAGTGGTAGAGGCGGTCGACGACGCGCTGGAGGAAGGTGGGGTCGGGATTGCCGGGGATGGCGGTCCAGGTGAAGAAGGGGACGCCGTTGAGGAGGAAGCCGAAGAGGAAGATGAGGGCGCCGCGGCGGAGGATCTGGCGGCGGAGCTCGGCGTCGCCGGCGCCGCGTCCGCGGCGGGCGGAGAGCGAGAGCTCGGTGGTGATGCCGACGATGAAGAGGAAGAAGGGGAAGATGAGGTCGGTGGGGGTCCAGCCGTTCCA
>JBJKPA010000044.1:0-11562 GCA_046706905.1 Gemmatimonadaceae bacterium | reverse complement strand
CGGCGCGGCCGCGCTTGGTCGTGATCACGATGACGCCGTTGGCGGCGTCGGTGCCGTACAGCGTCGCCGCCGACGGCCCCTTCACGATCTCGACGTCCGCGATGTCGTTGGGGTCGAGGTCGTTGAGAAGGCTGGCGTTCTGGCCCGTGAACCCGAAGCTGAACGTATTGGTGGCCATGCGCACGCCGTCGATGACGTAGATCGGGTTGTTGCTGATGCCCGACCCCGCCGTGGCCAGCGACCCGATGCCGCGAATGCGCACCACCGGCGCCGAGCCGGTCATCGCGCCGGGCAGGACCACGACGCCCGGCGCCTTGGCGACCATCAGGTCGGCCAGGTCGTTGACCGGGGTGGTCTGCACCTTGTCGCTGACGTCGCCCAGCGTGGAGATGGCGTTGCCCAGCTCGACGCGGCGCTGTTCACCGGTGGCCGTCGTCACGATCTGCGACAGCTGCACGATGGCCTGCGTCATCGAGAAGTTGAGCGCCGCCGTCTCGCCGGCCGTCACGGTGACCGGGAGCACCTGCTCCTGGTAGCCGAGGCGGATCACCCGCACCTCGACCTTGCCGGTCGGGACGTTGCGCAGCGTATAGACGCCCTCGGCGTTGGTCGTGGCGGCGATCGCCGTACCGACCAGCATGACGCGGCTGTCACTCAATGGTTGGTTGGTACCCGCCGCGGTCACGCGGCCGGAGTTCGTGCCGCGCTCGCCCTGTGCCAGCGCTGTGCCGGCCAGCGCCGCGAGGGCCAAACCCGCGGCGAGCAATGCTCGCGCGCGGTGTCCGACGTTCCTGAATCGGAGCCAGTTCATCCTTGCCTCCCTAGGGATGGGAACACAACGACTGTGCGTAGGGCCCGCACGCGCCGCAGATGGGCGTGCGTGGGCCGATCGACGACGGTGGTCTGGTTCGGTGGTGCAGAGTGCCCCCACGGCAGGAATGCGGGGGCGAGGGGACTGCGTGTGAGGGGCGATTCGGCCACTCAACCCACGCATGCAGGCGTCTCGTCACATAAAGTTTGCGTGGTGTCCCATTAGCATTATCTCAAATCATCCGAGCACATACATCGGCCCTGCGCGCCTGCGAAAATCGCAGGATTCGCGACCGCGGGCACGCGAGATCCGCATTGATCAACGCGTCACGTATTCGAGATCCGCATTCATCACCGCGTCACTGACTCGGGATTGCGCGCGCGGCGCAGCCGGCATGTGGCACCGGCGGCGAATCATCGGGACGGCTACCCGAACAGCTCGGTCTGGACCCGGGGCAGGAAGGACCGGCGGTGGTGCACCGTGGCGCCGTGCGCCGAGAGGCCCTCGAGGTGGGCCGGCGTACCGTAGCCCACGTTGCGCTCCCAATGGTAGCCGGGATGCCGGCGCGCGAGGGCGTGCATCAGCCGGTCGCGCGTCACCTTGGCGACGATGGACGCGCACGCCACGCTGTAGATGCGCGCGTCGCCCCCCACGACGGCGGTGTGCGGCACGCCGAGGATGCGGATGGGCTTGCCGTCCACGATCAGGTGATCGGGCGCGAGCGGGAGCCGGCGCAGCGCACGCCGCATGGCGAGCACGGTCGCCTTGTAGATGTTGAACTCGTCGATCTCGCGCACGCTCGCCGCGCCGAGGGCGAACGCGAGGGCGCGCTGCCGGATCAGGGCGGCCAGCCGCTCACGCTCGCGCGCCGGGAGCTGCTTGGAGTCGTTCACGCCGGCGATGGCGCGCGCATCGGGCGGCATGACGACGACACATGCGACAACGGGGCCGGCGAGGGGGCCCCGTCCGACTTCGTCCATGCCGGCCACCAGGGGGCCGGCATTCCGCCGCAACTCCCGCTCGAGCGGGGTCCACCGGCGACGGCGGGCGGCCGCCATCGCGGACTACTCGGCGCCGCGCTCGTCCGCGCCCTCGGTGGGCACCGACACGCGCGCCTTCTTCTCCTTGATGCGCGTGGCCTTGCCGGTGAGGTGGCGCAGGTAGTAGAGCTTGGCGCGGCGCACGCGGCCGCGGCGCACGACGTCGAGGGTCGCGATCATCGGGCTGTGCACCGGGAAGATGCGCTCGACGCCCACGCCGTTGGAGATCTTGCGGACCGTGAAGGTCTCGCTGACGCCCGAGCCGCGCCGTGCGATGCACACGCCCTCGAACGCCTGGATCCGCTCCTTGTCGCCTTCCTTCACGCGCACGTTCACGCGCAGCGTGTCGCCCGGGCGGAAGGCGGGGAGGTCAGTGCGGGTCCACTCTTTCTGGGTCTCGATGAAGGCGTGCATATGGCACTCCGGGCTAAGGGCCCGTCGAATATCAAGTTATCGGGTGCAGACGGAAGAAATTAACGGGCCGGAGGCCGGCCCGCTAGTCCGGCTCCGCGGGGTCGGGATTGGGACCGGGCGCCCGGCGCTCCCGCGTGAGCCGCTCCCCCTCGGCCCGGCGCCACTCGGCGATCCGCTTGTGGTCGCCGGAGAGCAGCACCTCGGGCACGGTGAAGCCGCGGTACTCCGGGGGCCGGGTGTAGCTCGGCGCGCTCAGCCCGGCGGCGTCGTAGAACGAATCGGTCCGCGCGCTCTCGTGGTCGGACATCGCGCCGGGCAGGAGGCGCGCGGTGGCGTCCACGATCGCCAGCGCCGCCGGCTCGCCCCCGCTGAGCACGAACTCGCCGATCGACAGCTCCTCGGTCGCGAGGTGGTCGGCCACGCGCTGGTCCACGTCGTTGTAGTGGCCTCTGTGGAGGGTGAGCTCCCTGCCGGCGGCGATGCGTGCCGCGTCGGCCTGGGTGAACGGCCGGCCGCGCGCCGAGACGAGCACGATGGGCGGCCGGGCGGCCAGCGCGTCCACCGCCTCGAAGAACGGATCGGGCTTCATGACCATCCCCGCCCCGCCGCCGTACGGATAGTCGTCCACCGTGCGGTGGCGGTCGTGCGTGTAGTCGCGGAGGTCCACCACCCGGTATTCCACGCTCCCCGCCGCCGCGGCACGCGCCGGGATGCTCAGCGCGAGCGGCCCGGCGAAGAACTCGGGGAAGATGGTGACGATGTTGACGCGCAGCATCAGTCGAGGAGCCCGGCGGGGGGATGGATGGTGATGACGCGGGCCTCGCGGTCCACGCCGGCCACGACGCGCTCGTCGAAGGGCACCATCACGGTGCCGGATTCGCGGACGACGTCGATGGCCAGGCCCTGCGGCAGCTCGAAGACGTCCTGCACCGTGCCCACGGCCTCGCCCGACTCGAGCACGACGGCCATGCCGAGGAGGTCGTGGATGTACACCTCGTGCTCGTCGGGGGGCGGCACCTCGCCCGCCGGGAGGAGCAGGTAGCGGGCGCGCCAGAGCTCGGCCGCCGTGCGGTCGGGGATCTCGTCGAACTTCACGAGGACCCCCTCGCCCATGGGGCGGGCGGTCGCGACGTGCAGCTCGCGGCGGTCGGCGGCGAGGTCGCCGGCCACGGTACCGGCCAAGAGACGACGGCCGGGCGCGAAGATCGCGTCCGGCGCGTCGGTGATCGGTTCCACGACGAGTTCGCCGCGGATGCCGTGGGCCTTGCGAACCCGCCCGACGATGAGGTGTTCGGGCGCGGTCATCGCGGGGGCTCAGCTCTCGCTGGGTTCCTCGACCGCGACGGCGCTCCCCTTGAGCTTCTCGGCGAGGCGGGCTTCGTGGCGCGCCTTGAGAATGCCGGCCTTGCGGAGCAGCGAGCGGACCGTGTCGGTGGGCTGGGCGCCGCTGTTCAGCCAGTGATTGACGCGGTCGGCCTTGAGGTTCAGCGCGGCGTCACCCTGGCGGGGCGCGTACTGGCCGACGATTTCGATGAACCGGCCGTCGCGCGGGCTCTTGGAGTCGGCGACGACGATACGATAGTACGGCTGCTTGCTGCGCCCGGTGCGGCGCAGGCGGATCTTCACGGCCATGGTGATACGCTCCCGAAAACGGGGTGACGGTGCTGCTCCGGGCTCCTCGCGTGCCGGGCATTTCCCGGCCGCACCCGGTGGTACGGACCTACAAACATAGTCAACGCATGCCGAACATGCCCGGGGGGAGGCGGCCGCCCCCGCCGGAGGCGCGTTTCATCATCTTCTTCATGTCCCGGAACTGCTCGAGCAGCCGGTTGACCTCCGAGATGGGCCGCCCGCTCCCCTTGGCGACGCGGGCGCGGCGGGTCCCGGTCATGATGCCGGGGTCCTTGCGCTCGGCGCGGGTCATGGAGAGCACGATCGCCTCGAGGTGCTTCATCCGCTTGGGGTCGGTCTCGCGGGCCTGTTTGGCCTGCTTGAGCATCTTGGTATTGACCCCGGGCAGGAGCTTGAGGACGCCCTCGAGCGGGCCGAGCTTCTCGATCTGGCGCATTGCGACGAGGAAGTCCTCGAGGTCCATGCCCTCCTTGCGCACCTTCTTCTCGAGCTTCTTGGCGGCCTCGGCGTCGAACGACTCCTGGGCCTTCTCGACGAGGGTGACGATGTCGCCCTGCTGGAGGATGCGCCCGGCCATGCGGTCGGGGTGGAACTCCTCGAGGGCGTCGGCCTTCTCGCCCACGCCGACGTACTTGATGGGCTTGTGCGTGACGCCGTAGATGGAGAGCGCGGCACCGCCGCGGGCGTCGCCGTCCATCTTGGTGAGCACGACGCCGGTGACGCCGAGGCGCTGGTCGAAGCCCTGGGCGATCTTGACGGCGTCCTGGCCGGTCATGCCGTCGGCGACGAGCAGGATCTCGTCGGGGTGGATGGCGCCCTTGAGCCGCTCCAGCTCGGCCATCATGTCGTCGTCGATCTGGAGGCGGCCGGCGGTGTCCACGATGACCACGCGGTCGCGGCCTCGGCGGGCCTGGTCGAGGCCGGCGAGGGCGATCTTGACGACGTCCTGCGTGCCGCGGTCGGCGTACACGGGAATGTCGAGCTCGCGGCCGAGCGTCTCGAGCTGATCGATGGCGGCGGGGCGGTAGACGTCGGCGGCGACGAGGCGGGCGGGCCGGCCCTCGGCTTTGAGTCTGCGGGCCAGTTTGGCCGCGGTCGTCGTCTTGCCCGAGCCCTGCAGGCCCACCATCATGACGACCGTGGGCGGAACGGAGCTGAGCTTGAGGCCTTCGCGGCGCTCGCCGAGCATGGCGGTGAGCTCGTCGTGGACGATCTTGACGAGCTGCTGCGCGGGCGAGACGGTGCGGAGCTGGCTGACCCCGGCGGCTTTCTTCTCGACGCGCTCGAGGAATTCGCGCGTGAGCTGGAAATTGACGTCGGCTTCGAGGAGGACGCGGCGGATCTCGCGCAGCCCTTCCTTGATGTCGGCGTCGGAAAGAACGCCGCGTCCCCGGAGGCGGGAAAACGCGGCTTCGAGTTTCGAACTCAGCTCATCGAACATAGCCTTTAAACGTAGATTCCAGAGTGAGTTAAGACAAGGGAAAGGGGGTGGCGGCCCGAGGTCCGGGCGTCGGCCCGACTCCGGTCCCGCGTTTGCTGCATCCACGCTCGTGTGGCAGGCGCGGGCCACTCTGAGGCAGGAGCTGAACGGCCGATCCCTCGGATGACGGCGGATAACGGCCGACATCATCGAGAAGGGACCTGCGCGAAGGCGCGCAGTGCGTGCATCCGACCGATCCGGCAAATCCGATCCAGGCCTTCTGCGTACGCGCACGCGGCGAATTGCGCGAACTCCGCGATGCGCCGATCGAGAATTCGGCGCGCACCGCGGGGCTGACGCCGGGAGATCGGCCGTGATTTGCTCTAGGCCGTTGCCGGGTAACGCCTTAAATTGAGCGTGAGCGAGCGCGGTGCCTTCTCGATCCGCTTGCCTCCGCCGTCCGACTCGCATCCCACCCCGTGAGGCGAATGCCCAAGGTCCCTCGGCAGGAAGATCTGTTCGCGTCGCTGTTGCCACGCACGCTGCCGCTGATGGCGCTGCGGTCCACGATCGTCTTCCCCTCGGGCACGATCGCGGTGCAGATGGGGGCCCCCGAAAACATCACGCTGCTGGACGAGAATCCGGAGCCCGGATTGATGGTGGCGCTGGTCGTCGCGCCGGGCGAGGCGGACGATCCGCTGGAGACCGAGGCGGCGGTGAACCGGATCGGCGTCGCGGCGCGGGTGCACGAGCGGATCAATCTCCCCGGCCACACCGTGCAGATCACGCTGCAGGGCGTGCAGCGCATCCTCATCGAGGGCGTGCAGGAGACCGAGCCCTATTCGGTGGCGATCGTGCGCGAGGCGGCCGAGACGCCGGTGGACGCGGGCGAGGGGCGCACGCTGATCACGCAGGTGATCACGGCGGCCGAGACGCTGGCCGACCTGGGCGACAAGGTGTCGGCCGACGTGCCCTCGATCCTGCGCATGAACGTGGCCGACCCGGGACGGTTCGCCGATCTCGCGGCCACGAACCTCGGCTTCCGCATCGCCGACCGCGACGAGGTGCTGCAGCGGCTGGACATCGGGCAGCGGCTGCGGTTCGTGCTCACGCGGCTGGAGCGCGAGGTGGCGCGGGCGCGCGTGATGGACGACGTGAAGAAGCAGACGGAGATCAAGATCGACGAGCACCAGCGCGAGTTCTACCTGCGGCAGCAGCTCCGCGCGATCCAGACCGAGCTGGGCGAGGCCGACCCGAACGAGAAGGACGCGCTGGAGCTGCTGGAGCGGATCGACGCGGCGGGGCTGCCCGAGAAGGCGCTGGCCGAGGCGAAGCGCGAGGTCGAGCGGCTGCGGATGCTCTCGCCGGCGTCGAGCGAGTACCAGGTGCTGCGCACCTACCTCGACTGGCTGCTGGCGCTGCCGTGGAGCAAGAACTCGGGGCAGCACGAGATCGAGCTGACCAAGGTGCAGGAGGCGCTGGACGCCGGGCACTACGGGCTGGACGAGGCCAAGGAGCGGATCCTGGAGTTCCTGGCGGTGCGCAAGCTGCGCAACGGCGCGTCGCAGGGCCCGATCCTCTGCTTCGTGGGGCCGCCGGGCACGGGCAAGACGTCGCTGGGCGAGGCGATCGGCGGCGCGATCGGGCGTCCGTGCTACCGCATCTCGGTGGGCGGCGTGCGCGACGAGGCCGAGATCCGCGGGCACCGCCGCACGTACGTGGGCGCGATGCCGGGGCTGCTGCTGCAGGCGCTGCGCCGCGTGCAGGTGAACGATCCGATCCTGATGATCGACGAGATCGACAAGATGTCGGGGGGCGGCCCGTCGGGCGATCCGGCGGCGGCGATGCTGGAAGTGCTCGACCCGATGCAGAACAAGACGTTCACCGACCACTACCTGAACCTGGCGTTCGACCTGTCGTCGGTGCTGTTCATCTGCACGGCGAACAACCTGTTCGACATCCCGGGCCCGCTGCGCGACCGCATGGAGGTCATCAAGATCGCGGGCTACACGGTGGAGGAGAAGGTCGAGATCGCGTGGCGCTACCTGCTGCCCAAGCTGCTCGTGGAGCACGGGCTGGAGAAGACCGACATCCAGTTCACCGACGAGTCGCTGTCGTTCATCTCCAACCGCTATTCGCGCGAGGCGGGGCTGCGCAACTTCGAGCGCAACCTGGCGGCGATCCTGCGCAAGCGGGCGCGGCGCAAGGCGGAGGGCGAGGAGGGGGCGTGGGTGATCGACGAGAGCCGGGCCGAGCAGCTGCTCGGCGTGCCGCACTACGTGCCGGAGCCGGCCGAGCAGGAGCCGGAGGTCGGCGTGGTGACGGGGCTGGCGTGGACGGCCAGCGGCGGCGACCTGATCGTGATCGAGGCGCTGCGCATG
Organism: Gemmatimonadaceae bacterium; assembly: GCA_046706905.1. Classification (GTDB taxonomy): domain Bacteria; phylum Gemmatimonadota; class Gemmatimonadetes; order Gemmatimonadales; family Gemmatimonadaceae; genus JAGWRI01. The sequence goes on along the minus strand of JBJKPA010000044.1, from coordinate 3,864 downwards.
GCCGGCACGGGGCGGCTTACGGTGACCGGCCAGTTGGGCGACGTGATGCGTGAATCCGTGGACGCCGCGCATTCGTACGTCCGGTCACGGGCGTCGCAGCTCGGCATCGCCGACGCCACGTTCAAGGAGACCGATCTGCACATCCACCTGCCCGCGGGCGCGATTCCCAAGGACGGCCCCAGCGCCGGCATCACGATCACCCTGGCCATCGCCAGCGTGCTGAGCCAGCGCGCGGTGCGGCGCGACCTGGCGATGACGGGCGAGGTGACGCTGCGCGGCAAGGTGCTGGAGATCGGCGGCGTGAAGGAGAAGGTGCTGGCGGCGTACCGCGCCGGGCTGCGCGAGGTGATCCTGCCCAAGGCGAACGAGAAGGACGTGCGCGACGTGCCCGACGCGGTGCGGCAGCACATGTCGTTCGTGTTCGTGGAGCGCATGGACGCGGTGCTGCAGCACGCCCTGCTCGACCAGGAGGGGCAGCGGGCCCGTCCGCCGTGGCGGCGGGTCACGGACAAGCGGTCCTGCCAGGCCCCGTCGGGCGACGGCGCACCGCGCGAGACGCCGCCCTCGGGCGAGCCGATGGCCGCCGACGCGCCCTGACCGGGCCGGCCGCGCATGATCGCCCCGCAAAATCCGTGGGTGGAGTTCCTGGTGCACGTCGCGATCGGCACGGTGGCCGGGGGCGCGTCGGACACGGTGGCGGTGTGGATGCTGTTCCACCCGCAGCGGAAGATCCTGGGGTTCCAGGGCGCGATTCCCAAGAACCAGGCGCGGCTGGCGAAGAGCCTGGGGCGCACGGTGGGCGAGCGGCTGCTCACGCCGCACGACATCATGGCCGAGCTGACGCGGGCCGGGGTGCGCGAGAAGCTGGACGAGACGCTGGCCCTGGTGATCGGCAACGTGCTCGACACCGAGCGCGCCTCGCTGCGCGAGGTGCTGCCGCCGTCGGTGCTGCTCGAGGTGGAGCGGGCGCTGATGGCCGGCGTCCCGATCGTGGTCGAGCGCGCGGCGGAGTTCGTGGAGTCGCCGGAGTTCGAGGAGCGGACGCTGGCCTTCGTGCGGCGCCGGCGCGCCGAGCTGAAGGACCGGCTGGTGGGCCACGTGCTGACCGCCGAGCGGCGCGCGGCGATCACGGCGCGGGCCGCGAAGTGGGCCGAGGAGTTCGCGGAGTCCGACGAGCTGGCGTCGGGAGTGCACGACTACGTGGCGCGCCGGGCGACGGCGATGCTCGAGTCGCGCGAGCCGCTGATGCGGCAGGTGCCGCCGGCGTTCGTGTCGGCGATCGACGGCGGGATCGAGGCGTACCTGCCGCTGGCGGTGAACCGCCTGGCCGGGGTGCTGCGCGATCCGGGGGCGCGGGAGCGGATCCGGGTCCGTCTGCACGCCCTGTTCTCGCGGTTCGTGGACGATCTCAAGTTCCACGAGCGGTTGATCGCCAAGCTGGTGGTCACCGAGCGGACGCTGGACCGGGCGCTGGATTCGGTGGAGAAGGACGGGGCGGAGCAGCTCGGCGAGCTGCTCGAGGACCCGGCGGTCCGGGAGCGGATCTCGACCGCGGTGCACGACGCGATCACGTCGTATCTGGGCAAGCCGCTGGCCGAGATCGTGGGGCCACCGGACAGCGAGCGGGCGCGCGCGGTGGTGGATTCGGTGAGCGCGGGCCTGGTGCGCGTGCTGCGGGCCGGCGAGACGCGCGGCCTGCTGGTGGAGAAGCTGGATCAGGCGCTGCAGCGCACCGAGCAGAAGACGTGGGGCGAGCTGCTGGCGCCGCTGGACGACGCGACGCTGGCCGGGTGGGTGGTGACGGCGGCGCGCTCGCCGCGGGCGCGCGAGCTGGTGGAGGACGCGGCGCGGTCGGCGGTGGAGCGGATGCTCGACCGGCCGATCGGGCGGCCGGGGCGGTGGCTGCCGCCGGACAGCGCGACGCGGCTGGGCGGCGCGTTCGCCCCGGCGATCTGGGGGCTGGTGGAGACGCAGCTCCCCGGGCTCATCCAGCGGCTGGACGTGCAGCAGATGGTGGAGCGCAAGGTGCTGGCGTTCAGCTTCGACCGGCTGGAGGAGCTGATCCGCGGGGTGATCAACCGCGAGCTGCGGCTGATCATCTTCATCGGCTACGTCCTGGGCGGCGCGATCGCCGTGGTCGGCTTCTCGCTGTCGCGGCTGTTCGGGATGTGAGTTTAGTGGATCCTGATGGCCGCGCGGTCGAGCAGGTCGGGTGAGCTGCCGGCGGGCACGTCCACGAACAGCACCGCGTCGCGCCTGTCCACCGTGAACGGCGCGATGACCACGGTGTGGGTCTTGCCGCGATAGACGCGCCGGCCGTCGGCCGACACCGACGGCGCGCCGGTCTGGTAGCGGTTCTTCATCGCCTGGCCCAGCGCGGTCACGAACTCGGCGGCGTCCACGTTGGTGTGCCATACGGTGGCCCACACGACCGCCGTCCCGGCGGGCTCCTTGAGGATCCGGTACCGGCCGCCGTCCCACCCCTGCGCCGCGTTGATCGCCGTCACCTGGTCGTGCAGGAAGCGGTAGAGCAGGAGCCGCGTGTCGAACTCCCCGAGGTTGTTCTCGTAGATCGTCTCGCCGGCCGTCCGGGGCAAGGTGACGGTGACCGGGACGTCCACGCTGTCGCCGAAGAACGCCGCGGGGTGGAGGATCTGCGTGGTGGACACCGGGATGTCGGTGAGCGGCAGCTTGCCGGGGTAATGCGCCTTGAACTCGCGGATGAACTCGGCGCCGCTCAGGTACGGGAAGAGCAGCTCCTCCTGGATCGCCTGCGGGGCCGACGCGAACACGGGCTGGCTGCTCTCGTTCTCGCGGATCAGCTCGCGCACGCGGTCCCACCCGCCCGGGAGGAGCGTGGCGATATTCTGCCCGCCGGTCATGATCGACATCTGCTCGTACGTGGCCTCGCCCTCGATCACCGCCTGGGCCGCCATCTCGCGGTCGTTGTCGCCGGTGATGCCCTGCAGCGAATCGAGGTTGATGTACTGGTCCTGCAGCGCGTGCACCAGCTCGTGGGTGATCGTCACGCCGACCATGTCGTCGGGGGCGTCCTTCACGACGTAGAGCACCTTGGCGCTGGGATCGTAGTAGCCGATGATCTGCTCGGTGAGGAGCCTGACCAGGAACGGGCGCAGCTGAAGCGTGTCGGGAATGAAGCCGAAGGCGCGGTAGGCGGCCTGCTCGCCCGCCAGCTCGGCGGCCGGGGACTGCTCGTCGAACTTCTTGAGCAGGAAGTCGCGCACCTGGTCGCGGGTGCGGACCTCGAGCCGTGGCTGCGTCTTGAAGGGCACGCCGACGGCCTTCTCGATCTTGGGAATCGCGTCGGCCATCATGTCGGCGTAGGGCCCCTGCCCCGTGCGTCCGTTGCGCCGGCCGCAGCCGGTGATCGTCGCGACGCCGACCGCGAGGGCCAGCGCCGTCCTCCAGGTCTGCGCCCTCATTCCCAGGTGACCTCGGTTCCGCTCATCAGCGCCACGACGCGCGCCACGTCGTGGCCGCGGACGACGATGCCCTCCTCGGCGAGCCGCCGCGCGATCTCGGCGTCCAAGCCGTCTTCGAACTGCGTGAACAACTCATGCACCGAAACCAGCTATTCGTGCAAGGGGTCTTTCCCGCCCCAGGAAATCCACTGGACGCCCTCGCGCAGGTCCGTGATGGTCGCCAGATAATCGGCCCACAGGTCGTCGATCGCGTGCAGCGAGACCAGCCGCTCGAAGTCCGAAGAGCAGGCCCTCTCGCCGGTCAGGATCGCCTGCCGCAGCGCCTGGATCTTCTGCCGCTGCCCCTCGATCACGCTCTCATATTTCTGGAGAAAGCGCCGGATTTCCAGATTCTGCCCTTCCGCGATGCGTTGGATGTTGC